>PACG01000126.1 GCA_002699335.1 Candidatus Poribacteria bacterium | reverse complement strand
ACGGCTACTTTCCGTTGCTGTTCAGCCAAGTCAGCCGATTCGACCGCTTTTTGGCGCTGGGTGTCTGCCTCCTCTTTAGCCTCTTCCGCCGCTTGGCGCTGGGTATCGGCCTCTTCCTTAGCTGACACGGCTACTTTCCGTTGCTGTTGGGCAACCGTAGCTGATTCTTCGGCCACCAGTTTCTGCGCCACCGCCTCCTGTCGCTGGAACAGAGCGAAAATGGCCATACCGATGATAACAGCGGTCACCATGGCCAAGCCGCCTATCATCTGCTGAAATCGGGTTTTGGCTACCTGACTAGCTTGAACGTAGGTCTGTTGCATCGCTGTGGGAATTGGTTCGATCTCCGCTTCCAGAGAGTTGCGAATCCAGCGTGTGGCGGATCGCAGATCGCTTCCTCTCACCAGGAAACTATTATCCCGGCCATTGTCGTCCCATTCAGTAGCACGAACGTGTAGCCGTGTATGTTCCTGAACATGTTCCAAATCGGTTTGGAGAGCTTCAACCAGGGTTTGAAAACCAGCATCATAATCGTCCTCATCCTCCCGCATATAGACCCAGTTAGCTGCAGCCAACCGCTCGTGCATCTCCTCCGGCTCAACGAATCGCCAGACGACAGGAATGATACGCTTTCCACCCTCCATTGCGTATACGACTTCCTTTTCACATTCAGGCGAAGCAATCGCGTCCGGACTAATCACCAACACAAAGGAATCGGCATTATTAATCCCTTTATAGATCTCATCTAACCATTCTGAAGCGGGGGGGATATCCTTCCAGTCAACCCAGGTGGAAAATCCGCTTTCAATAAGTTGATCATGCAACGCTTCGCAAAATTCTTTATCTCGGCGAGAGTAGGATAGCATTAGATCTGCCATTTTTCATTTCTCCTATAAAAGTGCACGATAGCCATTGTAAAATGTGGTGTTTAGGCGTCTTAATCCACGCTCTAAAAAATATAGAACGGTGGGTAAATGCTCTAATATACCACAATCAATTTTTTTGTCAACGACACAAAACGATTGTGTGCGCCAGTATGTAATCACCCAATGGCAAGGGGATCAGCTAAAATGAGGAGGGCTAAGAAAATTTTGTCAGGATAAGATAGTGCTTAGCGACCAGAAATCAGGATTTCTATTCTGGTTCGTGACTTCGTCGAACATGGTATATCCGGAATGTACCGTAGTTTTTAGCTAATTGCAAGAGTCCAACATAATCAGCAGGTGATGTCAGTAATATTATTGGCCACAATCAGCGAAGCGAAGTGCTCACTAGCGTAAACTTTACCTGGTGGGGTAATCGGTTCGATCCGGACAACCCGACTAACGTGAAAGCCGGAAAAATTGAGTTGTTGAATCATCGGATCTGTAAACCGGTAGACGGGACCGGTATGAAGTGCAATCCGTAGATTATATCAGGTGGCAGTCCCCGTGTGGCCCAATCGGTGTCACGGATTAGATCCCTCTGTGTTAATGTAAAGTGAACCGCATCTTCTACTGAGGAAAACACAAAATAGAAGGCATCCCTCCATGTATTTCTGGTCAGCGGTTTGTAAGGGTAGNTGTCCATCTCCTGAGCCAAATAACCCACAAACTGTTGGATAAACTGGGCAACTTCTACTTCAGATAATTTGCTGTATCCGACCACGTCGGCAAAGAACATAACTCGGATTTCATGCGGAAAATGCGATGTGTTTTCTAAGACTGAGACACTTTCAGGCTAGATGGAGATATTCGCTGGNACATCTATAATCTCGACATCTCGCCCCCGTATTTTTCCATCGACTAATCATGTCTGGAGGTTTCCCCAAATGTCTGTGCTCTTGACCATCCCGGATGGCCAGAGAAACCAATGGGTTNTCATAACTCTTGCGCCCTCAAGCTTGCCGTGNCATCCTATGGGTTAACATAGATGTCGTGTCCAATGANGAGGCGAATTATGGGTTATCCCAAGCAGTGAAAGAAGGGATTTTGAAAAAAGTCCTGCCGCCGGAATAGCGAAGTGTTGCTGAAATTAGCAGGGAAACCGGTATAGTTATTAGACAATTAGAAATTGGATCTAGCAGAGCCAATCTGGGTATCTTACAAAAGGCAACCAGGCGAGTTGTCCTCGTTTCATCAGAACGGCCATTCTTTTAAGGCTCGTCGTGTTTCGTCGACGAGTTGTGATGCATGATTTTCGGTCATGGGAAAAGAAGGCGCTCCTCCTTGCCGAATCACGATCCCATTGTTCAGCATCCACAAGTATAGCCAACGGTGTTTGCTGCTATCGTCAAGGGCTGCTTGTCGGTAATTTTCTGGGAGTTGTTCGAGAAAGTAAATTCGGAAAATCGATCCGGCCACAGCCACCGATGCAGCGACTCCTGCATCATCAAACGCCTCTTTCAAAGCCTTACACAGATTGGCCGTGAAGTCATTCAATTGAGCGTAGGCAGTTTCGNCCATCTCTCTTAGTGTCATCAGACCAGCGACCATTGCGATTGGGTTGCCGTTATAAGTACCTGACTGTGGGATGCCAGGTGTGCCTTTTGTCGGATCGTAAAGGGACATAATGTCTTCTCGTCCACCGAAGGCACCACCAGCCGTACCTCCCGCCACTACTTTAGCTAGACAAGTAAGATCAGGGTTTATGCCAAATACGCTTTGTGTCCCGCCAGAAGACATTCTAAAAGAAACAATTTCGTCAAAAATCAGTACGATACCCAGCTCACGCGTTACATCTTGGAGTGATTGGATAAACTCAGGATGAGGCAATGTTAAACCCGAAGCAGTGGATAGCGGATCTATTATGATGGCTGCAAGATTATCAGCATTCTTACGGATGATGGTCTCAGATGCTGTGGCATCGTTGAATGGCAGAACGACAACTGACTCAGCCGTTCCAGGAGCCAACCCCTTTGAAGAATCCACGGAATGTGGTTCACTTTCTGGACCAAGTGCATTCGAAAGTGGCGGAAGATAACTGATCATAGCAGGGTCATCGATACCGTGATAAGCTCCTTCGAATTTGGCGATTCTTGTTTTTCCTGTGAATGCACGTGCCACGCGCAGAACGTTCATCACCGCCTCAGTTCCCGAACTGCAAAATCGGACCCGTTCCATTGATGGGACACGTTCTTTCAGTAACTCGGCGAGTTCGATTTCCATTTCTGTTGGACCAAAAAACGCGGTGCCGTGGCCAATACGATTTTGAAGTGCATCTACAACCTTCGGATGGCCATGTCCCAGAATCAGCGCGGTTGCGTTGTTGACAAAATCCAATCTTGTGTTGTCATCGACATCGGTGATGTGCACGCCTTCGCCTCTTCTGGTGTAAACGGGAAAAGGGTTGAAGAAAACGCCAGTTCTTGTGTTTCCGCCAGGAAGGGATGATTGTGCGCGTGTGAAGAGACGAAACGAAGTGACATTTTGATTGCGGTATGTTGAAAGAAGTTGGTCAACGGATGTCGGCATGTTTTTCTCCAAGTACTAACCGGAACATAATATAGATTTCATTTTTCGATTTCGCTATTATAGATCCATACAAATGTTCGTAGAATGTGTCCCATATTGCTGTTATGTTACAAGTATTGCTTCTGTTAAAACAGATATTCTCACAGTTGCAGAAGTTTGAAATATCTGATAATGTGGGTCGATTCCGAAAAAAGGAAGTATAGCAACTAATGCCGACCATCAATAATGGTCAGCAGTACCCGACCGATGGGCAGACCAAATATATCTGGTATCCCGGATACGGGTGAGGNACACTACTTCGACTTGGTCAACGATCCCAACGAAATGACCAATTTAGCCTCAGAACCGTTTGGCCGAGATCAGACAGAATGTTGGCGGTCAATTCTGATCAACCCACTCCAAAACCGACCGGGAAGTTTTACCGATGGACATCAGTNGCAGGTTTTGGGCCAGCCAACCTGAGCCGAAGCGAAGGGCCTAATTATCATGACTAGAGCCAATTGCCATCTTGATCTTTGCGAACCCTCAAGTTTTCGTCGTAACCGGAGTAAGCACTCGGTTGCTCTAAACTAATGCCGAGTAAGGTTCTCAGCTCTGGTGTGTTGGCATTGGGAAATCGGCTGGTAGCTGGTTCTGGCATCCAAGATTCAAAACGTTTCATCCAATAATGACCGTAGGTGGGAAAAATAGCACGTCGGGGTTGGTTGGAAAAATTGCCACCGCCCCTATGCCACAAAGCACAGTCGAAAATTACTGCACTACCGGCCGAAACCGCTAGGCACACTTGGTCGGGTAACTGATCACTGTTTGAGGGGGGGAGTTGACCAAAACGGTGTGATTTGGGTACCAGATACAAGGGGCCATTATTTGGCTTTAAATCGTCCAGATAGATGCCGACATTGAGCATCAATGGCCGACCACAATAAAACAGAAAGTCGGCGTGCCACGTCTGGTCGCCTTGACCCGATTGCCGATTGATACCGTCGAATTGGAGCAGTTGAGGCGGAGAATCAAGAATAGAGGCGATGGCCGAATACAACACTGGATGGCTGGCCACCTGCAAAAAAGAATTGTCCAAATCGAGCAGATTGCGGTAGCGGTCTAAACGATCGAAGGCGTAACGCATCTGCTCCAACAGGTCATGGTTCAACAGATTATCAATAAGGTGATACCCGTTTTGCTCAAAGGCTTGGAGTTGGGCTGGGCTTAACATACTCACCTACTACCCGCTTGCCTCAAAGCCTTCAGCCAAAAAGGCACGGGAAGTCGAAGCACTTTCTCTGATCTTGGCGATGGTCTGATATTCGTCCGAATTTTTCCACCTTTCATATGCCTGCTGGCTAGGAAATTCGATGATGACCAGTCGGCCTTGNGGTTGCCAACCTTCAGTCCCGCCGGTGACTTTACCAGCTCGCACTAGATAGCGACCATCATATTTGGTAATGGTGGCCGGCACCTGTTCGACGTATTTTTGATAAGTTTCTGGGTCGTGAACGGTGATGTCGGCCACGATATAAACTTTCATATTTTCTCTTCTCTGTTTAGTTTTATTGATTTGATTCGATTACCACAGGTCGATCAAGGATTGCAACCAGTCGATGCGGACAGTGATTGATCTTTCTAGCCAAGATTACCATAGACTAAGACNTATTTGCTATAAAACACTAGACAGCCAAAAACGCTGTTAAACACCACCTTAGAGCTTTCCCATCAGTTGCGACATTTCGGCAGCCCTCGCCCAATCCTGTTCGATGTATTCAGGATCAGCCCATCCCGACGGCATCGTACCAGCCTTACCAACATAAATCTTGAGAATCTGAACAGCTGACGACTAGCGGATTCTTTCGTTTTCACTATCCAAACCAGATTCCAGAACGTCAACGGCTCGAAGCACCAGATCACGCAACCGCTTGGTTCCTTCTATTTCCGTTTCAGTATCATNTCTGCGTGTCTCAGTATAGTCACCTGCCTGNAACTGATAGAAGTAAGCGCCNGAAGCNACNCTCTCACCGCTTTCAGTCTTTCCATCCCAATAAGNCGCACGGTCTGCTGTCACATAACACCGGCCATCACCAGACCCAGTTGCAGTTGCTGTACTAGCTTGGCCCTGCACATCACAGATGCTGACAGTCACTTCCGTGTCCTGACTCAAGTCAAAGGGTATCCAGATCTCAGGATTAAATGGATTGGGATAATTAGCTAGTAATTGGGTTTGTGTAGGTAATCTTTACCACATTGCTACTCGCATATCCTATAGAGCTTGGATATAGTTCTAATGAAAAGACTTCCTGCGGCTATGGCTGGTGTGGCCATGCACAATTCATCCAACTTGTTAACGTGGAGCAGTTCATTTTGTCTACCAGCCCTGAAGACGAAGCAATCCCCATCTTCACTTAGGCAGAATATCTTATCGTCATAAGCCCAAGGCGATGAAGTAAAGGGAGTTCGCTGACGTTCCCTTACTCGAATCTTGCCGTAGACCTCCTCGCCGTTCTTAGCATCGAAGCAGGATAGAAAGCCGAAATCGTAGAGTACATAGAGTAAGTCCTTATAGACCAGGGTAGAAGGATTGTAGGGAGCAGCCTTGGGTTGCATCCAGGCAATGGAGTTGTCGATTGGCCTCTTTTTTTGTAGTTTGATCGACCCCTTGCCTCCCGGACGCATGGCATAGATCGGCTTATGTTCATCTCCAACATAACCAGAGGTAACATAGAGTAATCCATGGGCGGAATAGGGGGTTGCAATGGTAATCGACGACATATCAGCTTCTAATTCCCACAGGAGGTCGCCATCAAGTCCGTAAGAGCGAGTCTTGCCGCTGCCAGGAGTAATAATCTCGATCCTCAGTTGATTTTGCCAGACAAAGGGGGTCGACCAATTGCTCTTCTCATCCCTATCCCTGCGCCATAAGTTTTGTCCTGTCTTTTTGTCAATGGCCTCGATAAAGGAATTCTGTTCATTATCATTAATAATGTAAATGGAGTCCCCATGCAAGACGGGTGAGGCTGCACTGCCCCAATTATATCGAGTCTTGTATGCTTTCATCTTTCTCTTCCATTTCAAATTACCATCATAGTCGTGGGCGAAGAGCCCTTGATCAGCAAAGTAAGTATAGACAAACTCTCCGTCTGTCACTTGAGTCTCTGGAGCGTGGTTGTTCTTAATATGCCTGGGTGCTGTTGGTTTGCCCGCATCAGCCTCCACTTGCCAGAGGATTTTCCCACTTTCAAAGCTGAAGCAGTAAATCATCCATTGATGCTGGTTGGGCGAAGGATTCTTTTCCTCGCCTCCGAAATAGAGCCCCTTTTTGATCCTCTTCTCCTTGCCTGCACTGATGGCCGAACTGAGAAATATCTTGTCTCCCCAGACGATTGGTGAGGACCAACCCCGGCCAGGAACTGAGACACACCACTTCACATTTTCCGTTGTGCTCCAGGTAAACGGAAGGCCTTTACCTTCAGCCACTCCACGCGAGCCCGGTCCGCGAAATTGTGGCCAGTTAGGAGTCTCCTTGGTCCACACATCATTGATCATCGTAAGTAACATCGCTAAAACAAGCATGTAACGTAACATCGTTTGCCCCTATAAAATCAGCCTATTTATGACAATCTGAACCAATCTACCCCACATAAGACAATCCTTTTCCTGTCCAATTCTCCAAATCTGAATGGACTCCATCCCACCTGGAATCTTGGTAGTTTATGTCGCTCTCAGCAGAAGACCCCAGGCCTTGGAAACCAGCCATCATATCTCATCACNTCTATTNCTTCGGGTTAGATCTTCAGATCATTTTTTATTTCTCCATTGAAATAGGATTTTTCGTCAGTGAGNGCTTGTCTTTGGGACTNCTAANCCCTTTCGGCTGTCCNATCCCGGACATACCCTNNTGGTCACCTTNTCTCGATTGTTTTGNCCCTGTNCTAACAGGTAGGGACTTTTTATTGCCTGANTATTTTTTTTACATCCCCGTCCCAATAGTTCNAGCAGTATTTGTTACCTTTCACGNTCTNGGTTGGAGGCAGTACTTCAGTCAGCATACTTCTCCGCCCCTTGAAAATGCAGTGAAACGTATTTATTGTCANCCACCACNCAACTGTCGTGTGGCTCGGGACCAATGTAGAACAGATCTCNAGGTGCTAGGNTGNAGGTCTGGCCATCCTTGAAAGCGCAAGTCGCCTGCCCCTCCAGCACNATTCCAAGGTGCTCGACCCGGCAAAAGTCCGTGCCGGCCAACGGTGACACATCGNCTGACCACTTNCAGCCGGGCTCGTAGGTTGCCCGTCCGATNGTCATTCCNTCCAAACNAACGATCTCGAATTTACCCTTTTCAAACGTCCTGATTTCGTCNGGNTCCTCGAAGCGTTTTAAGATGATGTCGTTCATCATTCACCCCCAGAGTCTACACATACCAGCCGACCATCTAACACCATATCTGCTAACTGCTCTCTCGTTTTCATAATGGCATCGCACCCTAGGTTAAACGCTCGTCCGGGAAGCGATTATACTTCATCGGTGGNACATCTCCATCATAACGAGGAATCACCGCCGAAATTTCCGCCAGTGCTGACTCCGGCCAGTGCCCATGCCTCTCATGGAACTGCTTATGAATCCAACTTTGTGTGTTTGGCTGAAGACCGTCAAACAGCGGATGATACCAGATAGTAATAACCGTGCGGCGTTCATCAGATCGGTTCTCATGTGTAGCATGAAACATGCGGGCGTCTCCAATGACANCATCTCCAGCACACATCGGAACGTCCTTTTCGCCCGCGTAATTCAGGAACCGTGGATCGTCCAGGTTTTCCATNTCGTTAATCTCAGGGGTATGCGCTTCGCCCATTTGGTGCAGTNTGTGCCGTTTTCGGTGGGTCCCCGGNAATACCCGTAAGCATCCGTTTTCACCAGTAGTATCCTCCATGTAATACATCAAGAAAATCATGGGGGAAATTTGACTATAGGATCTTGGATCGTCCCACATCAGACAATCCTGGTGCCAATACAGACGGGGGCCAGCCGGAGGCTTACTAATTATCACCGCTTTCCAGAAAGCACTTCTACTAATCCCCATTTGTCCCAGCGCTTGCAAAACAACTGGATTACCTATTATACCGGAGAGTTCTGGATAGTGCTCTGCTGCAAGCATTAGTCCAGGAGACTGNTTTTTCTTCGATTGTGAAGGGACTTGGGCAGCAATGGCATTATTCACACAAGCCTGTGTCCGACTAAGGAGCTCATCGTCAGCGACTCCCTTCAAGATGCAGTAGCCCTCGTCTTGCAATTGTTTGCGTCTGGCGGATAGAATTGGCATCGTGGCCGCATCAGTAATCATTTCCATACCTCTCTTTGCTCTTGTATGTGGCACGCAACCCGATGGGCAATTGTGATTTGGACTGCTGCNCCTGCTCTTTGCCGGTCTGGCTTCNACCAAAGTCACCATCGTGATTGTACAGGACNNTAGTCCCTCCCCCTGATCTCCGCTNCCAACGTTGGCAACCACGGTACCACCCTTATTGTTAATTATTAATAGCTAGGAATCCGCCATTGTTACCGACGGTCAATACTGCACCAAGTACAATGTCNTGCCACTTATACCGACCATCCCATTNGGAGCATGGCAACGATTNCTCTAACAGATTGCCGTATTTCTCTNGTTCTTCAGCAGTTAATTGNCGAGTAATCCGACTCTCGGCAATTCGCAACAGTTTATCCATATCAGTGTTATAAATTATGATAGGCCTATTCTCTGCATCCCTGACCGCATCATCATGGCCAGTGAAAGCAACTCCAACTCTTGAGTTCACTGCAGCTTGACGAAAAACTGATTCGGACAACAATGGAATATCTTTACCGGCAAAGTAGTCTCTCTTAACAGACTTGGTTGTTAAAAGAAGACTGAGTTCTGGGTCTTTGTCCATTTCAACTAAGGCAAATGCCGCTATGGCTTGTGACTTTGAAATCCTAACTGTTTCGAGGGCCAGTTGGCGTTGGGTGTCGGTTTCTTCTTTGCTAGCTACTGCTGTCTGGCGTTGCTTTTCTGCTTCCTCCTTCGTAATCATGGCCTGTTGCCCGCTGCACAAGTGCAAAAGCTGAAATCCCAAGTACTAAAATGAATCCAGTCGCAATAGCCAAATAAATCAATCGTTGGAGCCTACCAACCGTTTCTCAACTGAAGACAATATTCCTGCTGCAGGTTTGTCGATGGTGGTTGCATGGTCTGGCTAATGGCTACCCAACCTTCGGACGCTGATTTGCCGGTAAATCGGCAGGAATGCATTAAANCCCGGGGCCATGGCTGCTGAATTTCAATTTGAGNCGGTGTCCACTCTNAACTAAGCGNCCTGCAAGGTCCATTAGTTTCTGTATTACCGTGCGGATTCGTCTTCGCTTAGCTGGGTGTCATGCTGATAATAATTCTTCAATCATCCCCATCAGTCCAATCCAACGCAGAATGTTGCGGGGCAACGCTCCAAGAGTCAATGCTCGATCGTCGGTGTCAAATTTCCCGGCTTGGACAACCTAGCCAAACGTGTGTCCTGGTTGGGAGGTGATCCGGCGTTGGAGTCGATTGGCAAGTTCGGGACTGTGGGTAACCACAATCAGGATATTCTGCATCTGGTGGTGTAAATCAAGGAGAAGGTCGGAAANCTGGTCGGCAGTGGCACGATCCAGATTACCGGTCGGTTCGTCGCAAAGGACTAAACCCGGTNGGTTGATTAAAGCCCGGGCAATGGCTACTCGCTGACGTTCGCCACCGGACATCTCTGCGGGCCGATGTTCGATTCGGTGGCTCAATCCCACTTTTTCCAGTAATTCTTCGCCCCGGTGAATCTGCTGTGATGTCGGTTTACCGAAGGCTAAAGTCGGGATCAACACATTTTCTATGACTGAGTACTGGGGTAGCAGGTGATGCTCTTGGAATACAAAACCAATGGTCCGGTTNCGGAACCTAGCTAAGTCTGGCTCGGANANCGAAAACGGATTCTGATTGGCAATCTGGATGTGACCAGTCGTTGGNAAGTCAAGGGTGCCAATCAGGTGTAGAAGTGTGCTTTTCCCAGAGCCAGATGGACCGGTGATCGCCAGGGATTGACCGGAATCAATGCTAAAGGAAACATCTCGCAAGACCTCGATTTGGCTTTCTCCCAACTGAAAAGTTTTACCGATCTGTTTAAGCGACAGTTGCACGGCCGTCTACAACTCTGTTGGAACAGCCCGAATCTGGTCTGCGATGAAAGCCGGGATCGGAATGGATTTTATCGGTTGGCCCGGATTGCAGATACAACANATNACACCGAGACGGCCGCGAGCAACTACTTCGTTATGGTGGGTAAATTCAAAGTGATAGGNCAACGACTTAGTTCCTTTGCGAATGATCGTCAGATGAATTCCGATTTCGTCTTCGAATTTGATAGGTTTCAGATAGTCGCAGCTGGCTGACAGGCGAGGCCAACCGATTTTATGGCCCCGGTCTTCGGTATCGACACTGGTACCAAGTGACCGGAGAAACTCATGTTCGGCCGTCTCCATAAAAATAAAGAATCGACTAAAATGGACAATTCCGGCCATATCAGTATCGGAAAATTCGATTTTTCGACGAGTTTGAAATTCACTAGCCTGACCTCTCACTTTCTCAATCTCCATAATACCGACCTTAGATGGTTGTAGACAGATCCTAATTTAGGCCTATTTGGGAGGAAAGGTAGAAACGAGATAACCNCCGGTGGCGGCTAAAATCACACCGAGGATAAACTGCCACTTAAAAGCAGATAGACCTTCCTTCGGCGGGTTGAAAATTACTGCCGCCGCTAGCGCATTAACAATGGGTGCTCCAGCGAAGATAATTGATCCAACTGCTGTCGGCGGTCCGCCTTTGAAAAGTGCTAGTTGCAAGCAAAAAGCACCGATTGCACCGGCCATGCCTGCTGCTGTGGAATAGACAATGCCCTTAGTCGAAAACTCCCACTTCGCATTGTTGAGCAGCAAGACGGCTANCGGACCAATAACAGCAATGATAAAGTAGGCCAACCCAATGAACAGGAAGGCTTTGAAACGGCCGTTGATTGGATCTTCCATTGCCTTAGTNCCGATGTGAATCACATTGACATACAAGCCCCACGAAGCAATAGACATGAACGCAAACACTATCCAGTGCATTTAAAAACCCCTTTCTTCAATTTGATTGATGGATATACTGATCTAAACCTAGTGGTTGTGCCTGACCGGTCACGATCAGGCATTATCTGGAAGCATAGTTATGCAAAACGGCCAACATATTTTTTGCCGTTTGACTTATACCGAGTTCTTGGTGAACAGTCTGTTTGCCATTTTTGCCCAGTTGCTGGCACAGATCCGGTTTTTGGATTAGTTTTAGCATGCCTTTAGCAGTGGCATCTGCCGACAACGGTCGAACCAGTATACCGCCTGCAGTTGCCTGGACAAGTTCTAGAAAAGATCCATGGTCCGGTAAAACAACTGGGGGCCTGTTAGCTAAAGATTCAAGCACAAATAGATCTTTTGATTCTCGATAACCCGTTGGAACCGATAAAACGGGGATTTGGTTCAAAAGCCGGATTTTCTGTTCTCGACTAATTTCTCCCCAATACTCGAAAGCATCGAAGATATTCCAGTTTCGCAATTGCTGGCAGATCTGATCAAAGTAGGCTTGATCCNCTGTTCCCAGGAAACCGGCCACTTTCAGGCGAATTTTATCTTTTCCCAATTTTTGCGTCAATTGGTAAAAAGCCTTGACTAACAGTGCAATCCCTTTTCTAGCCAAATGCGTGCTAGATAGCCGATTATAAACGGTTCTGAGTCCAGATCGTGTTCTATTTCACCGTGACCATCGAGATTGANCAANTNGTACAACACGAATCTGGTCTCTGGATGCCCCTGTGTATTTCGCCATTTGGTCGGCGTAGTAGTGACAGGAAGCGANACCCCCGTCGACGTCGCCAGATCTATCTTTTAGCAGTTCCATGTGGCCTCAGATTTGTGCTCAACAGATCATCTAAAAAATGTCTTCTCCTTGAAATCTGCAAACCACCGGNACACCAACTTCACGTTTGATTTCAGCCGTCATACNAACAAACATTGAATAGTAAGTTGAATAATATCAGGTTGGATAGTCGATTTTCGGCCACTGAACTAGCTTACGGAGTTCTTTCCTCTGTTTGCCATTTTTGCCTTTGAGCATAGAAATAGTTGGGCTACCTAGATCTTTGGCATTGGCCGAGGCACTCAACTTAGAGACGTTGTTTAGTAGAACTGAGCTATCAAAAGTCGGTCTAAAAGCCAGGTCGTCTGCCGGGAAATAGCCGACTTCTGTTGGAGGTATATGTTGACACCACCGACAAAATACTTCAGTGCTAACATCTGCTTCATTGGTCCTAAGAGGAACATAGGTTGGGATGCTACCTCGTGTTCTTGCTTAATTAGTTCAGTTCCCTAGCCAGTGTGTTATCGGGGATACAGNGCCACAATGCATTCCCACAGGACCAACCGAAATGTAAGCGATTTTCAAGCCGTCCTCCAGTTTATCAGCCCAACGCCAATAATAATACCGATTGCCAGTAGCTGAAACCAGATTTTTATGCTAACCAGCAGCATAAAAGCGGCGCCAACGCAAAGAATTCTTTGCCAAAACCGAAGTTTTGAGAAGCCAAAGCCTGCAATCCCTGCTGCTAATGGAATTATGGAAAAGGTAGTCCGGCCAATCTTTAATGCCATCATCAAATATCCATATCCATCAGGTTGCGTCACGATCAATAATAGTTCAGGATGAAAAACAAAGGCGTAGGGCAGCGCAAAACCGACCAACGCAAATCGGAAGGCTGCAAAGCTGGTTTTCATAACGTCAGCGCCAGCGATAGCTCCTGCGGTATACGCGGCTAAGGCCACGGGTGGAGTTACCATCGCCATCATGCCGAAGTAGAAAATGAACATGTGTGCGGCCAAAGGTGGCGTCTGCATCTGATCTAACATTGGACCAACAAAGGTTGCCACCAACAAGTAACAGACCGAAGAGGGCAAACCAAGTCCTAGCAAAATGGTAGTGATCATCAGCAAGACAAAGGCTAACAATCGACTATGTTGGGCGAGAGGTAGCAGTGCAGCGGGCAACTTAGTGCCGAGGCCCGTCAAGGTAACAACACCTAAAATAACGCCTACGCAAGTAGCCGCGGCAATAAGGGAAGTACCGCTCCTTGCGGCTTTCAGAAAGGCATCCAGTAGGTTCTGAACATCCATTCGTGTCTGTGGGCTTAAATAGCTGGCACCAAGTGTAATAACTAGACTTAAGCTAACCGCCCGAAAAGGCGTAAATTTGAGTAGTAAAAATACGATCAAGATGGAAAACGCAATCAGAAATAGAAGTCCTTGTGCATGAAACATAGGAGAAACNGTATCTACATACTGTTTCTCAGCAGGCATCGATCTGTTTTCTGAAATCAGTTGGACCCGTCGAGCATAAAAATGAACAATTAGTAGTAGGGCAGTATAGTACAAAGCAGCGGGGACAATAGCCGCTTTGATGATCTGAAGATAAGTTACCGACGGTTCGATTAGCTCCAGCATCATGTAAGCCCCGGCCCCCATGATAGGAGGCATCAATGCTCCACCCGAACTAGCTGCTGCTTCCACGCCCCCCGCAATAGCGGGTTGAAACCCTGCACTCCGCATCATGGGAATGGTAAAGGTTCCCGTAGTGGCCGTATTGGCAACGGCACTACCGGATAGTGAGCCCATTATTCCACTGCTAATCACAGCCACTTTGGCCGGTCCGCCTTTGCTGGACTTAAAAAGACGTTCCGCTAAGCGGATGATATAACCTGTTGCTCCCGTTTTTTCGAGGATGGTTCCAAATAAGACGAACAGAAAAACGTAGGTGAACATCACGCGTAAAGCGATGCCGAAAACGCCTTGCGAACTGAGAAAGGTTTGACTGACAATACGCGTCCAAGCATAACCTTTGTGCGGAAAGAGCCAGCTTGGCAGGGCTGAGCCGAAAGCCGCGTAAGCGATAAAGACTAGCGCTATGGTTGGTAGAACCCAGCCAATCGATCTTCTGGTTGCCTCCAACACAAGTATCAAACCGACCAGACCAAGAGCGTAGTCTAATCTTGTTTCCATCCCAGCCCGATTACCTAGAGATCTTCCGTCTAACCACAGCCCGCTCAGGAGAGGCTCTGTTTGGGTGAAAATATAGCCGAAACAACCAACTGTGACTATGGCTAGAATAAAATAAGCAGTTCGTCCTACGGGTGAATCTGCAAATCGCTGAGAAGTGTCGAGATCTTGAAAGAAAGGTATTGAGGAGAGCGTGAACTCAATGCCGAGAAAGGCAAANAGGACTAAACTCGACTGCTGGGCCAAGTTGGGATAATTGACCTCGATTAGGACGAATAGGCTCAGTGCNGTAGCACGCAGGGCAGTCAATGACATCTAATGAAGCGACGAAGTTCTGACCAGTTTTACCANACGTTGGTGTAGGCGTTGGAACAAGTAGCCAGAACTGCTGGCTGATAAGCCAAAATCAGGTCACCGATCCGACCGGTTATCATCACTGGTTCTACCGTAAAGTTGAGGCGAAGCATTTTTCCCGCAAATATATAGTCAGTTTTTCACTTCCAAACGCNATCAATTGGCCACTAACCACTAATTTGTACATAATCGTTGGGACGAAACCAAAAACAGGACTTTGCACGGTGTTATTTGACACGCTCAATGGCACGATGCGCGATGTCAGTTCGGTAGTGTGCCCGATCGAAATTGATATTGGAAACACTCTGGTAAGCACGTTCCACTGCGGTTTGAATGTCATGGCCTAAAGCGGAGACACCCAGTACGCGCCCACCATTAGTAATAAGATCACCATTTTGACTGGTTGCCGTTCCTGCATGAAAAACGGTTGTCTGCCCTGTTGGTGGAAGCAGTTCCAGCCCAACGATTTGCCTACCCGTTTGGTAACGTTGCGGATAGCCACCCGAAGCCATGACGACACAAACTGCTGCCTCCGAACTGAGTTCGATCTCAACCTGGGCTAAAGTACCGTTGATACAGGCCGTGAAGGCGGGTATCAGGTCGCTTTTGATTCTAGGTAGTAAGACCTGCGCCTCCGGGTCACCGAATCGACAATTGTATTCGACCACTTTGGGGCCTTGATCGGTAATCATTAGACCAATATAAAGAACACCTTTGTAAGGCCGACCTTCAACTTTCATACCGTCGATAGTCGGACGAACAATAGACTCCATCACCTGTTGATGGAGTTCTGGCGTAATTACCGGGGCGGGCGAGTATGCGCCCATTCCACCTGTATTTTGTCCTTGATCGTTATCGAGCGCCCGCTTGTGGTCTTGTGAAGTTGGCAACGTTACCACATCAGACCCATCGGTCAAAACAGTGAACGAGGCCTCTTCACCCTCCATCAATTCTTCGATCACCACTTTTTGTCCGGCTGAGCCGAAGTCTCGATCCACTAGAATACGCTGGATGGCCTTGATGGCATCCAGCGTGGTGATGCCGGGGATTGCACCTTTACCTGCGGCTAGTCCATCGGCCTTGACAAAGACAGGTTGTGCTAAGTCTTCTACATAGGCAATAGCTTCATCGGCTTGCTCAAAGGTTTGATGTTTAGCAGTGGGAATATTGTACTTGGACATTAACCNTTTGGCGAAATCTTTACTGGCCTCGATGATAGCCGCTCGTTTATTAGGACCAAAAACGGGCAATCCATAAGATTCAAACACATCTACGATCCCGTTGGCTAAGGGGTCTTCAGGACCAATAACTGCTAAATCTATACCTTCTTTTTGCGCAAACTCCGCTAGCTGAGAGAAATCGGATGTGTCATTACTAAAGGAGACTGAGGGGCAAGTTGCTAACTCCGCGATGCCTGGATTACCGGGCAGACAGTAGATTTTCTCTACTAATGGGCTTTGTGCGATTTTCCAAACCAGGGTGTGTTCTCGTCCACCCTGACCAACTACCAGTATCTTCATCTTTTCCTATATGAGTAGTAATTATTCCTACTATTATTAAACACCTATTTCCAAAGAGACCGGCTGGTTGGTTTCTGCGCTTCGCAAAAGTCCTTCCATCATTCTTTGAACCATCAAACCGTGTTTAAGTGGTGCTTCGCAGTCGATACCGTCTAAAATACAGGTGATGAAATGGTCAGCGATACGGTCCCAGGCGTCCATCTTTTTGGGAGGNTCTAAGGTGATATCTTCTTCTTTCTCGTCGTCGCAACGATAGGCTGTCAATGGGTGTAGTTTGGCACCGGCTTCTGTACCGAACAGTTCCATCTGAAACTCGCCCGGTTGATGAGAGGCCCAAAAACTTTCGATTTGCAATCCAACTCCGTTCTCAAAAGTGATGAACCCACCTGCATAATCATCGGCTTCAAATTGTTGAAAGATCTCTTTTGGGTATTCACGGTTAAAGCCATAGCCACGTCCATAGGGGCCGAACTTAGCACCGGCAGTTCCGATCACATACAGTGGTTTAGGCGCACCTAGAACCCACCAAACAGCGTCCAGGGCATGAACGCCCATATCCCGAAAGGCACCACCTCCTTTTTGAATAAAGCCGAGGTTCCAAGCCGGAATGCCATTTCGCCGGACGCTTCTAGCTCTGGCGTAATAGAGTTCACCAAAATAATTATCTCGAGCTAAATGACCCAAGTGACGGCATCCATCAGCAAAGCGCGTCGAAAGCGACATCATGTTAACAACACCGGCTTCTTCTGCCGCAGTGACCATCTCTTCAGCGGCTTCTTCTGAGTTGGCCAAGGGTTTGGTAATCATTACATGTTTACCATTGCGAACCGCTTCCAGGCCGATTGGAACATGCCACTGATTCGGAGTTCCAACAAAAACGGCTTCGATATCCGGATCATGGCACATTTCCTTGTAGTCAGTGTAGAATTTGACAGAATCCGGTAAGTCCTTGGCAAAANCTTCCATCCGCGACCGGTCGAGGTCGCAAAGTGCCATGACCTTACCCCGCGCATTATTGGCTAAAGCTATACCGTTGGGGCGACCAATTCCCATGCCTACCACTGCCACATTAACTCTTTCTTTTGTCATCTTGTACTCCTNTTATAGTAGTCAGTTATTCATTTCCAAAACACTGGATACAATATTCTTGCGTGTATTCGTCAGCTTGTTTCCTTCTACCAACTTGCACTTAACAGATTGCCTGACACTTTCATTATTCATGTACTCCAAAGTTTCTCTTCATGAAATTTAGTCACAATTCAACACTCAATAGTGAGTCGTGGTAAAGTGTGAAGAGCGAAGAGATTAACGGTCACTGATCACTAAGTTCTAATTTTGTTTAGTGGATAGTGAAGCGATCTCTCCTTATCTTTTAACTGTTGGGTGAAGTATGGAAAGGTTATTTCTAACTTCAAATCGAGGTAGTATCTGACGTCTGAATTAGATCTACTTCGTAAGCGGTTAGATTATAAAATAGGTAGATAATCTGGTCAATCAGATCCTGGTTGATTTTACTTTGTTGGGACCACTCAGAGAGTTGGCTCAGACTTGCATCCAACTCTCGTTCCAGTCGCTCTTGAAAACTACGAGCCGAGGGATTAATTTGAAGGGGATTCTGCTTTAAGACCTGGAGTAATCTATTTGAAGCAGATTCTCCTTCCGGGGGCAAATAATAGTGCTGAATTTTTGTTTTGTGACGAAGATCGTTGATCGTACACCCAATTTCTCGTTCTAGCCAAGTGATGAATCCCGACACTTCCTGTTCAATTGCTTGCCCTAGCTTCAATGTCTTTTCTGATAAAAATGCTAGGAGACTAGGAAAAACCTCCAACNGCTTTTCGGTTNGGCACTGTCGAGCGAACTGGAGAAGATCTCTCTGTCGTCCAGCGGTATCATAATAAAATTGAGTGATAGTGTTTAATATTTCGGCTTCGGGCTCAGTCGGAGATGAATCGGTAAATTTGCTCCTTGGCGACGGTCGGTAAATCGGTAATTCCTCTAGTACCCGTTTTGTCACCCGGAGAGACCCACTCGGGTTCGGAACACAATTATAACGAAGGCAGGTCCGGGTCAAGCGAGAGTTTAACAGTGCCAGCAAGTAGTAGTCTGGTTTGGGAATAAAGTAGACCGTGTTTGAGAGATAGTAGCCTTGCGGCTCCAGCGTGAACTTTGCCCCTGAATCAGAACAGATGATTTTAGGTTCATCGAACAGTGATAGGTAATCACATGAACGTAGAGACCACCAGTTTTCTCCCCGTTCTTTTCGTTGGCTAAGTCGGTTCTGAAATGGCTTTAACCAGGCCTGAATAGCGGGATAGNGATTGATCGGATCCGTCGAAGGAAGGCTGATCAGATATTGCTGACGAAAACGGATTTGGTAGGGTAGAATGTCACTGCCTGTCACAATCGGTCGTAAGACTTTTCTCGATGCAGGATCGCTGTTAATCAATTGATTTCGTACTTGCTGATTGACGATTAGTACCTGATTTAAGCCGGTTAAAACTCCTCGCCGAATAGGNACTCGCCGACAATAGTTTTTCAAGCTTAGACTGCTCCGGTCTATTTTTTCTAATAATCGTCCGAGGTCAGGACCAACCAACTGCCAGCCACTTGGACTGGACTCGAGTTGTGCTTGATCTAACTGGACGCTGACCTGATTGACTGCTTCCTCAAGCTTATCAACTGTGGTTAGTGCTTCAGAGCCTTGTGCCTCGAGCTTGGCAAACTGGAAAAGGTGCTTCTTTGACAATGGAGACAAGGGATTTTGGGCAAATAATAAAATCGGCATAAGTGCCTCAAAATGAGGTAGATCTCCCAAATCGATTATTTTGAGTAGCCGGCTCTGATGCTGTAAAAATCGCCGGAGCCCTCGGGCTTGAGCCGACTGAAGAAACTTATTTGGAATCATCAAACCCAATCGGCCATCTGGTCGCAGAAGTTGATGAGACCGTTCGACAAAGTAGACGTAGGCCGTAGCACCACCATTATAGCTATGGTAGGTGGCCAAAAAAGTCCTTAAGTCTGCTGTTAACTCTTGATGCCGTAACGGTGGAGAGCCAACAATAGCCGCGAAACCGGCGTCTGACCGACGATAACCATACTTGTCTCGAAACACTTCCGGGAACTCAATCTCCCAATGGAAAAATCGCTGTCTTGTAGCGATATGTTGAGCCTCTGGATCAATATATGTGGCCGCTGTTCCCGAAGTTAAACTGCGCAGAGCAGCGTGGTATTCAGCATGTTGAATTGAATGTTGGAAATACCGGCTCAACCATAGATTTGCCACCTCTTTATAGGGGTGTAACATGATTTGTGCCAAATCTAGCTTTTCTTCTTTGGCGTTAATCTGCATCGCATGACGGCTTTCCATCTCCTCGATTTGTAGATAATGTCCCACNGCTTCGGCTGCCGTGGCGGTAAACGGAAATTCCATTTCAAATTCTGGTGTGCTTGCTTGCTGCTTTGCCTGACGGCGTTTACCGATTGATGGCAAATTTGAAAGATCGGCGATTTCAGCTCCAACTAGAGCGTTTCCAGACCGAATGTGGTGATCTAGGAAGGAGAGTGGTTCTCCCTTGCTAACAGTGTGTAGCCACAGCGTCAATTTGGTAAGTTCGATGGCCATCGGATTCGANTCCACACCATAAACGCAGGACTCGACAATCCGTCTTCGCCAATAGGCGATTTCAGTATTTCCGCCGCCGGCTATTCCCGTTGCACTCTGCGTCTGATTGGACGCACGCTCGGCGTCCGCATTCCTCGTGCTCTCAGTGTCGACAGATCTATTCGATTCCAAAAGTGTACTCATTCGATCCGATTCATCTACGAACGAAGAGTGAGTGACAATTTTCTCAGCCAAAAAATCGACTACTTCGACCAAAAAATGGCCACTGCCCACAGCAGGATCCAACACTTTGAGTTGTAGAATTTGGGAAACGCTTTTTCCTNCACAAAGAGGCTCTAACGTATTCCGTACCACGTAGCGGACAATCTGGTCCGGGATTCGGCGGGATTCAGGTTTCCTCTTCGCCTTTTTCTCTGTAGCCAGTTGAAGNTNTCCTTCTCGGTAGATGGGTTTTTGATCAATCAGTTGTTCATAAATCGTCCACAGATGCCGTAAATCTAAATCACGATAGGCGATTCGCTCCTCATTTTTGGTATAAGTGACAAAATCGAGGGCTTTGGCTAAGGCGGCGTTGCCAATCCAGTTCCGCTCTAAAAATGGGTAACGAGGACTAAACAACCCCCCATTGTATTGTGGAATTAGTTCTTTCCAGCCTTGATTGATCAGGTCAAATAACCCACACAACCGAGCCCAGTAGTCTGTCAAGGTGGGGATGATATATCGTCCCTCCTTTAGACGATGATGGGTGTCAGCAGCTAAAGAGGCCAGACTATGGTCGGTAGCATAGTTTGGATCTTCAGTTGGTAGAAGGTCTCGGCTCTCAGCGTATAGAACGAACAAAATCCGATACAACAAAATTAAAGTATTATCGTAGATCTGCTGTATGGTCGCTTCAGTTGGTGGTTCGGATGGGGAAGACTGCAAGTTATTGCGTGGATGTTCCAGAAAGCCTCGCATCAAGTGTTTGAGGGCGTATCGAACTCGATGTTCTAAGTCGTCCGAAACATCCACTGCATATTGCTGGCTTCCTTCGAGGACTCGATCCAAAAAACATTTCCGACCTACATCTGGGATAAAGGCTGGTGCCCGAAAGAATTTATAGAAGTAGCGAAAATCTTCTAAATTCCGAGAGTTTAGAAGTTTCTCCAAATCAATTTGGAAAAATCGATCCAGCCGATAACTGGTCGAACGATGGTAGAGCCGCCACTGTCGACCATTGGTGAGAATTCCCCAATCGGCGTTGGCCTCTCGCAGGTAGAAGTCAATTTGATAGCTGGGATTAGTGTTGGTAAACGGATTACTATCGACTCTTTGCTTTCGATCTAAGTCTCTAGACCAAGCTTTGGCATCTCCAATAGCTATGACACTTCGGAAGAAGGTCGGTGTGTTTATTTCGGTCTGAGCTTGAAGCCGCACTTCTTGGTTGGCAAAAAAGGCATAATCGGGGCGCTTGATTCCTCGTGAGGTGTGAAGAGTCGGCTGAACTACAAATTCGTGTCCCAACAGTTTCAGGACCGGTTGAATAAACTGCCGTTCTGTTTGGCCTTCGATAAAATTATGGGCCGTATCCTGAATCGGTTNGTAGAGGGTCTCGATATTCTCTAAAGTGCTTTCCAGGTCTGGTAGGCACTCGTCGAGACTGTGGATGTAATTCTGAAGGTAGTAGTCAGAAAAAAGAGATTGATTATGAACAGCAGTTGACAAATTACGATTAGTACTCCTCAGATCAAGGCCACTTCGCTACCAGGTTGAGGACATGCTTAGGAATAGTAAATAGTGTGACCAGTGATTAGTGGCCAGCTTTTCATTCCCATTAACTGCCTACTGATTACTGGCCATTGAATAGTGAATTCTCAACCCTAGATTCTCATCATTTGACAATGATCATCTTGCGCGGATTGGACAATGAGCTTAACCTACTACTTAGTCGGCCGTCCGACTGTAGTTGATAAAAATAGATTCCACTAGAAACTCGTCTGCCATTCTGGTCCTGTCCATCCCAGTATGTTGCCCGGTCTGGTGTCAGATAGGAGCCNGCAGGCAATTCCCCCAAATTCAAAGATCGGACNAAATCCCCGTCGGNGCTATAAATGGCAATCTGTATCGGTTGTGATTCCGCCAACTCAAACGGGATCCAGGTTTCAGGATTGAACGGATTAGGATAATTCTGTAGTAATTGTGTTTGTTGCGGATCTGCCGCATTCAACCTGGCAATTAAGCCGTTCAGGATAGCTCGTGTTTTGGAAACACCATCAGTCTGTAAGGTTAAACTGGACAATAGTCTTTGCATCTCGAGTAGTCGCTGATGCATTGTTCCATCAAGTTCAATCAGGCCAGTCGTGAATAGCTCATCAATCTGTTGATTCAAGGATAGATGGCTNGGTGCGGCTAATAATGAGTCATTGCCACCACCTTCTTCACCGAAATGAGAGCCGATTAAGACGATATCGAAGATGTTAACTANATGATCCTGATTGACATCTCCTAACAACATGTNTTCGCTGCTCTGGCTAAACTGATTGGCGGCAATCACTAGATCAAAGATGTTGACTTTGCCATCTTTATTAACATCCCAAGGTGGTAGCGTAAAACCGATATGAACAGTCGCATCGACCAAGTTGACGGCAATTGGTTCTGCATCGGCGTCGGAGAAGTTGGCTTCCTGAAAGGAGATAGTCGTTTTGCCACTTTTCTTAGCTTGAAACTGAATCTTACCCAATGTTCCCGCNCCACTCATTCCGCTGGCACCTAAGCGGCTAACGGCCACCGAAATGCGACCTGCTTGATTAGCATGATCACCGGCTAACGGTTTGGTCGGAANAAATGTATCGGCATCAAGTCGTTTTAAAAACTCCCCTTCGGAGACGCTCAAGACAGATAAATTGTCGGGATTGTATTTTAAGGTAACTTCGAAACCGAGTAGCCCACCGATGTTCTGCACCTGTATCAGCAGATCGAATACGCTCCCCTGCTCAATTTGGGCATCACAGGCAACGTCGGCACACAGATTGAGTAAAATTGTCGGTTTTAGGGGATCGACTCGTAAGCGTCGGCCAATTTCAACCGGTGGCAAATCGGTGTAGGTTCCACCATCCTGATCAATAGCATGAACAAAAATTAGATATCGACCTGCTTCTCGAAACTGGGCGTACATCTTGGAATAAGCTTGCTCCGATTGATTAGGAATCAGTTCTATGCGATCAAAGTTGAGTTGATCCCAACTCTCCAACGAGTTCTGGGCCTCGAAGGAGGGTGGAGCAATCGTTGCCCAAACCTGCGCAATCTCGGTTTTGGAAGCCGTTAACGAATCGACATCTGCTGTAACACGAATTTGGATCGATTGCTGATCAGCGGAAAGCGACTGCGATTCAATGGCCCAACGTAACGGATTTTCTTTTACCATCTGGAGTTCTGTATCCGTTGGGATTAAGAGCTGGCTAACTTGTTCTAAATCCTTAGCTTCATTGGGAATTCCGTTTCCGTTGGCATCAATTTGAGGCAACTGGTGTTGGTGAATCCGGCTAACTCGCATTAGTCGCTGGGCGTGAATGAATGCTTCGGCCACCGGCCTATTCTTCTGAATTTGGTCAAAGAATGCGGTTGAAAAAGAGGCTTGATTAGGTCGGATACGGGTCTGTCGATCTGCGTGCGTACTAGTAACGATAACCCGATTCNGGGCTGACAAAGCCGGTTTNCCTTCGCTCCATTGAGTGATGAAATTACCACTATAACTGCCTTCGACAAAGATAAAGGTGGGGGTTTCTACCGCAACGACTGTCAACCAACCGGCCAGTAGATCTGGTGTCAGTGGTGTCTGGTCAGCTAACAAAAAAGGGCGGTCCAGATTGGGGGAAATCAGATAGATAAACANCGGTGATTGAGCACCTACTTTTGGGGCCGCCCATTCGGTAATCGACTGCTGCAGGCGTTCGGCGGTAGCTTGATCAGTGATGGAATTTGGCGTCAATAACCGGATGTCGTTGTCCGGGTCAAGTCGACGCTTGGCAAAGGTATCCAACACCGATTCCGCAATCTGCTCAAAAACAGGTGGTACTGTACTATCTCCTCCGACGACAATGATGGCTTTACCACGGTCTAGCGTGGTAATGAAGACNGTCGATTGACTAGCTGGTAGATAGGCATCGCTACCGGCATAACTGGCTTCGATCAACCAGCCNCCTGGTAAATCAAAGATCTGCTCGACAGAAAATCGACCTGCTTGATCAGTAGTAACGGTCTTTTTTTGTAGAGCCGATCCGTCTGGCGGGGTGAGTNCAACCACAATTGGCAGGTTTGCGATACTGGGTTGGATTTCCCCTCGAATAGATCGGTTTGCCCCTAAACGGGCTGTATTTTCTCCTATGAACACCAAGACAGTGGGAACACCTTTGATATTAACCGAAACCCGTTGGGTTTTATTAACCAAGTCACCCAGCTTAAACGCAACTACGGCTTCTGCTACTTTGTCCGTCTCTTTGACGGAATAGGTTGCACTGTAGACGCCCAGATTAGTTTCACTCATCGGCAAGCTGTTAAAGAGGCCTGCTACTGACACACGGGCTTGACCACCGGTAGTACCCACCAGATGAAAAATCAGTTGTTCTCCCGTCATCACAGCTTTGGGTAAAGCCGACACCGAGTCGATCAACTGGCTGTTGGGATCGGGTTGGCTGAGAACGATTGAGGCACTGGCCTTAATGGTATTGTCGATNAGAACACTGATCACTGCTGTTCCGGGCTTTCTGTCGGCGATATAGCTAGCCAGCCACACTTTATTTTGATTGTCTAATTCCGGTTCCCCTAGCTTTCCCTGGCCGGTGACCACTAATTGAGGGGCACGGTCGGTGATTCGGTTGCCGTTTGGATCGGCGGTGGCGACGGTGATGGTAGCTGTGGAGTGGCCATCGGCTGGCAGCGATACCGGCATAATTTCGATCGTTGTCTGGTCCAAAAAAGTGGCTAGGAAGTCAATCTCGGTGGTAGCCACCAGTGGCAAATCGTCTGCTTTGGCGGTAACAATCTTGCGTTCCGCTTTAGTTGAAGAGACAAGGGCTATGGCTTGTCCTTTCACATCTGTTGGCGCTATCGATTGCTCGAGTATATTTTCTGACCCGCTAACANTGATGTTGACCTGCGCGTTCTGCACGGGGTTCCCGTACTGGTCCAGCACAGTTACGGTGACTGCCCCTTTGGCTTCTCCGTTGGCCAAAACGGGGGTGTCTGCCCCAATGGCCGATCGAACCGGATGAATCGGACCGTGGACGAAAGTGACCGCCGGCGACGGGCTAAGTTCGACACCGCTACTTAGCTCTATAATCGTCAGCGTTTTTTTCTCCGCTTTGGTACTGGTCAGGTAGGCGATAATTTCACCTTCCTCATCGGAAAGTGCCGGCACCGATGTTTGCTCGTCGCTTCCGCTGCTGATAACGCCAATCTTTTTGCCAACGACCGGGTTGCTATTAGCATCAATCAATTTAGCCGAGATTTCGACTNTCTCTTTTCCATCAGCCACAACAACACCTGCCGTAGCTGTAATTGTAGACAGGTTAGGATCGGGGGCATCGGCTACGAATGCGATTTCCACCGGCTTTAGTTCGACTTCTCCTAGCTTAACGGTAAGGGTTTTCTTTTCGGCTTTGGTGGTGCTGATCTCAATCCGGGATTGACCATGGATATTAGTGGGCTGTATCGNTGAAANNNTGTTGTCGANGCCGGTCGCCGTCACCAGAAATTTTTGCCCAACAATCGGTTTGTTCTGTGTATCTTTGAGTTCAACACGGATAATGGCCGTATCTTTCCCATTGGCTACTGCCAGTGCCGCCGGTGGCGTGAGAATTGAGTTACTTAGAGAGAGTTGCGCTGTCGACAGCAGGATTTGTAGATCTATGGTCATACGTCCAGCATCAATCTCGGTCTTGGTTACGGTCTGGCGGGCGAAAACGACGATGTTATCATCGNCGGGATCAANAANCGAGACTTTGAAGGTATCTCCTGTCTTAACCACAATTTTTCCGTTATTGAAGAAGAGTACCCCGTACTCCCCGTCCGTAGCTNTTTCCAACGTATCGGTAAGCGTTAGTTTGCGAGATGTATTGCTGACAATGACTGTCAGCCCTGCTGCAGCCGAACTACCATCAGGTAGCTTGACTGTTCCGGTAACAGCAAATATTGGCGTGCTTTGTGAAAAAGCGGCTAAAGCAACAAGCCAAAAAACAAAAAATAGAGCCAAAAAACGGGCCAGATATTTTGAAACCGGGAACATATTATCTCCGGCTGAACGGATNAAGCCGTATAAAATCAGCCAATTAAAGACGAGGAAAAGGCATGTANCTCTNCTCGCAACTTAAGTGTTAGGTCGTAGAAGGCGGGAGTATTGAATCGACACAAACGAAGGCTAAGCGAAAAACAATATCCATTAAATCTGCTCGTCGATTATAGCGGAATTTATATTTTGGTTCAAGGTAATTTTGTCGATATTTTTCAACNTTCTTCTGTGATTTTTGAAGTAACAGTTGTCAATCCATTNTGCTATAATGTGAAGGCAAATCGAAAGGATCTAGAAACGCCGATGTTACTTCAGTTTAATTCAAATCAACAGTTTAAAATCGTTCAATTTACCGATATTCATTGGCATAATGGTGAGGAGGCTGACCGGCAATCTGCCGATTTAATGAAAATGGTGATCCAGATGGAACAACCAGATCTGGCTATTTTAACAGGCGATATCCTATCCGGTGGTGGATGCCAAGATGCAGGGGAATCGATGCGACAAATCGCCTCCATCTTTGAAGGCTATCAGCAGTTATGGGCATCGGTATTCGGCAACCACGATGATGAAGGAAATACCACCCGACATCAGTTGATGCAGATCCAGACGGAATATCAGATGTGCCTCTCACAAGCAGGGCCAGATGAGATTACAGGGGTTGGCAATTACGTTTTACCAATAGGAAAATCTCAGAAGCACCAAACGGTTCAGACAAGCGAACCCGCTGCCCTGCTCTATTTCATTGATTCCGGTAGTTATGCACCAACTGAAATTGGTGGATACGATTGGGTTCGTCGAGACCAGATCGAGTGGTATATTCACCGATCAACTGAGTTTCGGCAGAAAATTGGTCATCCACTGCCAGCCTTAGCCTTTTTCCACATTCCGATTCCAGAGTACGATGAAGTTTGGGACTTTCATACCTGCTACGGTATCAAGTACGAGGCGGTCTGTCCACCCCGTGTCAATACTGGCCTATTCGCTGCCATGCATGAAATGGAGGATGTAGTAGGCACCTTTGTTGGTCACGATCATGTCAATGATTATTTTGGAGACCTGCACGGTATACGACTCTGTTACGGGAGAGCAACCGGTTACAACACCTATGGCCGGGACAGATTTTTGCGTGGGGCACGCGTGATCCGGCTCAGGGAAGATGAACGTCAGTTCCAAACTTGGTTGCGGTTATCGGATGGAAGTTTGGTCTCTGAACAACCGGAACATCGGCCGCTAGAGCGTCAACTGACAACAGATGTAGATCCGGCCAATTAAGATATACTCTTAGGCAAGTTGACGAAAAGATATTATCAATAACTATTGCATGAGACCTGACAAATTCGCTATAAAGGCAAAAGAAGCTATTTCAATCAATTCAAATCGCTGATTTGCGAGTTAGCCGCCTCAATAATGAATCATGAAGAACGCCGTCTCTTTGTCGCCGAGATGAGGCTAAAGTTAAAGTATTGCCATGGAAGGGCAAGAAAAACTGAACAGGTATTTGGCTGGGGAGGTGAGATGGTCAAGATAGNGCTGGGAGAGAAACTGACAGGAATCCTTGCCTCAGTGCCCAATTCCCAACGAGCATTGAAACTCGCCAGTTTCTAAATCACTCTTACTAACCACCACCCGCTCATATCCTTTGAATCATGTGCCAGCAGAAGAAAACAGACGGCAGTAATTGAGGGGACGTTTGGATATCGGCCACATTGGTATCAGTGACCTGGCCTCGAAGTGAAATACTCAGTGNGTCCACTACCACATGCTCTTTTGCGTCCTTTGATTTTTGTATTGGTCATCACCACGTCTCTCAGCCAGTGCGCTGTTTTGACTGATTGATTATTAACCACCACCGCACTGGCTTGAGCCCTTCTATCCGCCTAAACTCGACTCAGTTGATATCAGGGGCGGTGGATTAGGATTCATCTTTCCTACTGACACTATTTGCCATCGTGGGGAATCCTTGGACCGCATGCACCACTGACAACCATTGTGATTTTTAGCAACAGATGTAACCAGGCAGGTTCATGGCTTGGTACCCTCCGGCTTGATTTTCATCAGACCAAAATTGTGTTCTTTCATCGAACCTGCCGTATCCGAGTCGGTGAATATAATGTATCCTCCATCACTGGTCAGGTTGATGTACTCCCCCGCATTGTTTCCTTCGAGATGACCATAAAGCCCTTGCCAAAGCAGATTCCCATACCGGTCTACTCTGACCACGTAAGCCAACCAAAGGTCTGATGCTCCCAAAGGATGGCCTGATGCGGTGTATCTGTATTCATCTCCGGTTCCACCAACCACTACATAGCCACTGTCGGCCGTCTGCTTGACGCCATAGCTTTCGTCATGAATATATTTAGCGTCGTATCCTCTAGGTTGACCGAAAGTTTTATGCCATTGCTCCTGCCGATTGGCACCGACCTTTAACAGCAGAAAATCCCAGTTGGCCACATTATAAGAACGAGTATGGCCGGCAAAAATATACCCGCCGTCCGTTGTGACCGCAAAATCAAAAACCTGGTCGTTGTCGGCTCCGCCGTAAGTCCCACTGAATGTCTCATTTCCCTGATTGTCAGTCAGTATCAGGCATACTTGCTGATGATATCGCCCGTCTTCCTCCACCCAGACATTAGCCCCGATGGCAAAACCGCCGCTGATTTCCCCCACCCGCATACCATGCGGGGCAACAGTCAGCTCTTTATCCCATTCTAAGTTGCCGTGTGCATCTGTTTTGAGGATAAAGCCTTGCCCGTCATCGGATATGAACTGATATCCCCTCTGTTCACTACCAATATATCCAGTGGCTACAATACTACCGCCACTGGTTAGACTAAGACCTCGAATTGAACCGTTTCCTGCNGCGGGGTAAGTTTTCTGCCACACGGTGTCGCCCTTAGCATTAAATTTCACCAAGGTTCTCTCCTGTTGGCCTTCTGAAGCCAGNGCACCAGCAACGATAAAACCGTGTATAGTGNCAGCTGAAGCCCCCACTTCAGTCACAAAAGTGCCATATTCGGCCTGCCTATTTTGGCCCTTGACCTTTTGCCACTCCAGGTTTCCTGTGGCATCGGTTTTGACCACTAACATATCAGAACCATTTTGGTCTTTCTCCGTTTGACCAACCATGATATAGCCACCATCGCTAGTTTGCATACCGTAATGAACATGGTCTCCACCATCAGTACCATATCCTTTATGCCACTCCATTACAGGTGCTTGAATGATCAAATCCTGTTNAGGTTCTGCCTTGATCAAACCCGNAATCCAAAGCCACAAGCTGAAGATAAATAGTAGTTTCTTCATGATTGAGATGACCTACCTACTCCCACGCGACCTATCGGTATCTTGCTGGGTTGGGTTTTCTATCTGTTAATCAAGATGGNGCGCATTTTGGAAGTGTCTTTGGCATCAACGTTCCGGGCTATCCTTTCGAAGGACACAGACAATGGGGGCCATGCTTGCATATTGTGCTGTTGACGCTGTTTTCGATTCGATGTCACTTCAAGCGGGTCATTAAGTTAGATGCTTTCATCTTGAAAGTTAAATCTTTATTTGGAATGTTATACCAAAATCTTAGGTGGGATAGCTATGCCTAAACCTTGGGTTCGTAGCACAGAAAATTTCCTTTTACGGTGATTGGCTTTGGACTCTACGTGATAAGGANGCGGCTAGTGTACAGGAGTAAAGAACCAGAATTTGGCATCAGTCATAGGCTNCGCCTTTGTGGTCACCTAGTAACCGTCGTTGACGAGGGGTCGATTGAGCCAAGACCGATTTATCGAATTGAAAGCGATTGAGGTAAGGTGGAAACTTTTGGGTGATCATCCGTTGAGCGTAGTGCACCTGCANCAGATAACGANCCTCATCGCTGGTATTAGCAGTTCCGCGATGCCAGACCTCGCTGCGAAAAACCACTACGTCACCTGCGCTGCAAAGAATACTCATTTCCTGCTCCCCCTGCTATTCGTTTTCATCGTCGGGCGAACGACCCGCTCGATGGCTGCCCGTCACAAAGTTGGTTGGGCCCAATTCCTGATACATGTCGTTCAGGTAGTAATGAACGGTAGTGATGAAGATCGGGATTCTGACGCGAGGATCAGTGGCAATATCTTCAGGTAGAGTAATTGGCAACCAATCGGTGTGCAGCCTCTGGTTGGGACGACCAGGCCCCGTTAACCAAGACTGNATACCGATCAGGTGACAGTCAGCACCGTGTACCTGCTCCAGAACATCAATCATCGGTGGTTTGTCGAGATATTGCATAAAAATCGGATCGCGGTTAAACGAGTTATTAATGATCTTGTTCAGAAACCCTCCGCTATTTTGAGGCTCATCGTGCCTATCAAAATTTTCATCGATCGCTTCGAGCNGATCCATCGTTGCCTTGAGTTTGGCAACTTCATCAGCGTTAATCGTTGACGGGTAGTACACATACCCATCTCTCTCTAAAGCCTCTACTTGACTTGCAAGATCCGTATAGGCAACGAGTGGTAGTGCCTTGGTCATTTTTATCTCCTTAAACTAAAAGGTCGGTTTCAATCGTTAGAAAATTCGCAATCCTGGNAGTGAAGCAACCTCGTTTTTGGCAGATGAATTTAGTTGTGCGATCCGAGAAACCGTTGCAGTTCTGCTACCAGATCTGGGTTCTCAGCGAACAGATTTTGGGACTCGGCGGGGTCGTCTTCCAAGTCGAAAAGCCAGGACCGATCTTCAAAGTTTTGGATCAGTTTATATCGACCATCGTAGACTAACCGCCAATCGCCGAGTCCGGAACGGACACGCTGACGGTGAACTTTTGTGTGCCCACTCAAGACAGGCTTTAGCGACTGCCCTGCCATACCTGAGGGAACCTGCAAATCCGCTGCATCCAAAAAGGTAGCAGTCAGGTCGATCAGGCTAACTAAAGTATCGGTCACTAATCCTGATTCAACCTCAGGACCGGCCACCACCAGTGGTACCCCAATCGATGTCTGATAGGGTAACGATTTGCCCCATCGGTTGTGATCGCCTAACATTTCACCATGATCGCTACTAAAGACTATTAATGTGTTCTCCAATTGCCCTTTGTCCTGAAGCNNGTCGACATATACACCCAGCCAGCGATCGATGTTTTCCACCATGGCTGAATAGTTCTGTCGTACCTGGTTGTGCTCTTCCGCTGAAAATCGGCTGGATGGAAAGGGTGATGGAAATTCGATCTCNGCATAAGTAGCTTTCATTCGATGAGTTACATCCCACGGATCGTGTGGCCCAGTAAAGTTAATCTGCAAAAACCAGGGCTGGTCATCCNGACAATGGTCGAGGAGATCGATTCCGTTTTGGGCAACCCAGTTGTCACAATAAGCTTCTTCCGGCAAATCGGTGGCAAAGGTGGCGATCTTGTTGCCTTGCCGTCGATACATATCGTCGAGATGGGTTTGAACCAAACTGTTTTGGTGCAGATAATTCATGTAGGGATCTTTTGGCTCTTCTGCGCCACTACGAACAGCGTCCCATTTACCCGCGTTGTCGATACCGTCGGAGAACCCCCAGGCACCAATCGATCCTTTACCGTCTAAGCCCCAGGATGGTGTGGCTTTGTGCAAGTCGAACTTACCACATCCGAGTACGTTATAGTCAGCTTGACGAAGTGATTGATAGACTGTCCATCCATCCGGCGGATAGTTAAACCCGTTACTTGGTACTCCGCACTGGTCGTATTCCATCCCTGACGCCAGGCAGGCTCGAGCAGGAGCACAAACTGGTGACGGAGTAATCGCATTGTTAAATTGAACACCACGGGCAGTCAGCGCATCTAAATGAGGCGTTCTAACGGGAATTTCCGGCCGGGATCCAATCCAGTCAAAACGGTGCTGGTCTGGGAAAAAGAAAAGAATGTTGGGGCTTTTTGTCATTTGACCTCCTGATCTAATTCAGATCTGGGTTAGATGTTCTGGGGAACAGCAGTACTGATGAAATTGTCTGGTCTGACNAGTACCTGCAAATCTCGACTCTGCATTGGGAAATCAACTCGAGCGTTACCTCGTTGTTCCGACTCATGCAGGGCCAAGACCATCTCCAGTGCGGCTCGCCCGTCTTCACCTGTTGAAATGGTCTCACGGTTGTGGTCGAGGGCTTCGATCAATTCTTCCACTGAAAGTGGAATTACACATCGACCCATACCGATAGTGTTTATCTGCTGATCAGCGGGAATAGATGGGAAATCAGCGACTTTTCCATCTACCCATAACTGAAATTGACAGGGACGGGTATTGGCAATCGTAACTTTTCCCTTACTGCCGATCAACTCATAGAGAAATTGTGCCCCAGCCCCTGAAGAGCCATTAACCAAACATTGCACATCNTTTTCAAAATGGAAGTATCCACTGCCNCGCGGGTCTAATGAATCCGGGTCGACTAGGTGACCAACCGCCCACCGCACATCTCCGGCAAAAAAGCGAAGGAGATCAAAATAGTGTGTTCCGTTGTTGGCCAGGCCAGCACTGAAATGCAGGGTCATGGCGCACAATGTGCCAATTCGCTCCTGTTGCAGGATATCTTTTACCTGTCGACACTGCCAATCCCAACGACGGGTGTGGTTAATACTCAAAACAACCTNNTTTTGGCGACAGACATCGACCATTTCGTCCGCTTCTCTCAAAGTGGTTGCCATCGCTTTCTCGCAAAAAATGGCCTTGGCCCCTGAGGTAGCAGCAGCGACAACCATATCTCGATGCGGAANCGGATAGGTACAAACACTGATAATATCAAGTNCCTCATTCTGAATCATATCNTGCCAATCGATATAAAGACCGGTTACCCCCCACCGTTTACCAAAGGCCTCTCGTCTTTGCGGGTTTGCATCTGCTGCCGCCACAATCTGCGTTCGATCACAATAGTCGTAGCATCCTGCGTGCGTGTTCGGATTCCCACGANGGGGTTCCTGTTCCAGTAAGCTGGCGATACGACCACAACCAATAATTCCTACACGGTAAACTGCCATCGGTTTTCTTCTCCTCAGCCTACCCCCATCCTAACAGAGATGGTAAGATCTGGCAAGCAGAAAATCAATACTACTTTCTGAACCAGAAGCAGTTTGTAAATCAAAATCAGATTATGTTACCCTAAGCATAAAAANTGATCCGAGTTTGTTCNATTATGGCCTCAAAGGAAAATTAAGATGAAAATTATGAAACTGAAATCCGTTGNTCTGTCCAAACGGCAGATCACCTTTGTGCTAATTGGATTTTTGTCTGTGNTCTCCGTTGCTATAGCTAACCCCAAGCGCATTAGCATTCAGGAGGTAAAAGCGTTGATAGACAAAAAAGCCGATGTGGTGATCGTCGATGTGCGCGGGCATCGATCCTACCAGCAGAAGCATCTTCCAACATCCGTCTCTGTGCCGGTTGGGGAGTTGGAAAATCGGCATCAAGAACTACCCAAGAACAAGCTAATCATCTTTTATTGTAGCTGACCGGCGGAAAATTCCAGTGCCCGGGCGGCACAGATATTAGCGCAAGAAAAGTTTGGTTTCAACAGTGAACTCTTACAGGTTATCGAAGGTGGCTTCGTCGCTTGGGAAGAGGCNGGACTTCCATTGGAAACAAGTTTGGCAGTTAAGCCAAAAGGCAAGAGCCTAACGCTGTGGGGCCGGTTAAAACGCGGACACTAAAAGCAGAGCACACAACGGAAAGACGCAGATCTGAAAGGGACGTAAGATGGCTAAATTGGGCGTAATTATCGACGGCATCAGCCGTAACTTAGAACACGCCTTGACGGTAATGAGCGAATTCCAGTTGATCTACGCCGAACTGCAATACGTGACCATGCCGGATGGGACGGATAAAGAGGTTGGTGAAATGACAACGGCCGAGATTGATTGGATCCAGCGGTTAGTCAAGTCGTATCAGGTTAAGGTCTCCTGTCTTTCTCGCCATATCTTTAGCGGGTTGCCAGTTGGGGAGATAACAACTGACCACCCGGTCTATCTTCAGCAAATTGAAGACCTCAAAAAGTGCATTCAGATGGCCAGGGCACTCGATTGTCCACTGGTGCGGATTATGAGTTTTCGCAAAGAGATGATCTTGTTCGGTAGCCAGGGAGCTGAAGAGTGGATTGTGGCTAATGATGCTTGGGATCAGTTGCTCTTTTTGATGGACCAACCTGTCCGGATTGCTGAGGATGAAGGGATAACCCTGGTGGTCGAAACCGGTAACGGATCGATGATTACCTCAGCTTATCTGGCACGACAGTTGATCGCCCAACTCGACACNGATCGGTTAAAAGTATTGTGGGATCCCTGTAACAGCCTGTATTGCAACGAAAAGGCCTATCCAGACGGTTATCGATATCTGCGGGACGGGCATCTGGGGCATATCCATCTGAAAGATGCTCGAATCGACATTGCCAAAGCGACGGTTCAGTTTGCACCGTTCAATACAGGGGACATGGCCCAATACCTACCAGATCTAGCACAAGCCCTCAAGGATGATGATTATACAGGAATCATTTCCTTAGAAAGCGTCTATCGACCGAATGTCGCGTCCAGTTTTGAAGATGGATTTCGTGCCTCCATTGGTGCCTTTCAACAGTTGTTCAGGTAAATTACATCTATCATTTATATCAGATATCAATTGACAAATTTAAGTGCTATCTAGCATAATAAGATTGGGTTAGAAGAGCGGTNGTCTTGAAAGGCTAATGTGTTAGTTAAAGGCGCTTTGTGACAGTAATTTCGCTGCATAGAATTAAAAGCCTAGAGTAGGAAAATCGATGGAATTATTGAAAGAACTTTGCGAGGCTTCTGGGATTCCCGGATTTGAAGGCCGTATTCGTGACATTGTCAGAAGAGAACTGGAACCCGTAGTTGACGAAATCACAGTCGATGCCATGGGTAACATGATCTGTGTTAAACAGAAGTCCGGGGCCAGGAAAGTGATGATTGCCGCCCACATGGACGAGATTGGTTTTATGGTCAATCATGTTGACGANAAAGGTTGGATTCGCNTGATTCCGCTGGGAGGACACGATCCCCGTAACATGGTGGCCCAACACGTCAGGGTATGTGCTGAAGATGGTGATCTAGTCGGAGTAATGTATCCGAGCCTAAAACCGCCTCANATTCAAAAAGAGAGTGATAGAAATAAGAAGCCTGAGGTCAGCGACTTTGTGGTCGATCTAGGGCTTCCCGCTGAAACGGTCAAGGAAAAGGTCAAAATCGGTACACCTGTGACCATGAAACGGGATTTTCTGGAGTTGGGCGATTGTGTCTCCTGCAAATCAATGGACAACCGTGTATCGGTTTATATCATGATTCGAGCCATGCAAGCGGCCACTAAATTTGGTTTTGAGACTTATGCGGTTGCTACATCACAGGAAGAGATCGGGCTACGTGGCGCAACCACCAGTGCAACGGGTATTGCCCCCGATGTTGGGATTGCTCTTGATACCACGCTTGCCACCGATATTCCGGGGATTTCGGAGCATGAATGTGTTACTAAGCTAGGCGAGGGAGTCGCCATCAAAATCCTGGATTCTTCAGCCATTCAGCATCCCAAATTGGTCAAGTTTCTCCAGCAGTTAGCCGACCAGCGTGAGATTAAATGGCAACCTGAAATCCTACCTCGTGGAGGAACCGACTCCGCTGCGATTCAAAAGTCAGGACCGGGTGTTTCCGTAGCGACCATCTCTGTGCCGACCCGCTACATTCACACAACTATTGAAACCTCCCACCGTCAAGATCTACAAGGTGCGGTTGACTTGCTAGCCGCTTTCCTAGAAGAGGGTGACAGCGTAAATCTCAACCTAGTTTAAGCTGGAACGAAGGGGAATTGATGTCGAATCCACTCAACCCGAACGATGTACCATCCTGGGACCTAACAGACCTATATCAAGGCCTTTCAGACGAGAAACTCGAGGCTGATTTGTCCAGCATTGTTACCGATGCCATGGCCTTTGAAGAAGAATATAAAGGCCAAATCACACAGCCAGATCTAACAGCAGGATTGCTAGTCGAAGCGATTCAAGCCTACGAACGGCTTTTGATTAATCAGTATCGGTTACAAGCCTTTGCCCAGCTGACATTTACTACAGACACCACGCAACCGGAACATGGTGCTTTGCTTCAGCGTACCCGCGAGGTCAGTTCTCAAGCCTTAACGCACTTGATTTTCTTCGACCTGGAACTGGGACAGATCTCCAACGTCACCTTTGATCAGATCATTGGAGACTCACGCTTGGCTGCTTACCTCTACTATTTGCAATATCAGCGGAATCTCGCTAAGCATCGCTTGAGTGAGGAAGAGGAGAAGATTATAGAGGAGACCGCTAATAGTGGCGGACGTGCTTTCGTACGGCTGTTTACTGAAGTTACCTCTCGGATCGTTTATCCAGTCGATGGCGAAGATTTAACCCAAAGTCAACTACTGGCGAGATTCCAGGATTCAGATCGCGAAAAACGGCAGACGGCAGCTAAGGTACTTTCGGAAAAATTGCAGGAAAACGCCCATGTCCTGACTTACATTTTCAATTCCCTGCTCCATGAGAAACAGGTTATCGACCGACTGCGGGACTACAATCATCCGGAATCCTCTCGTCACCTTAGCAACGATGTAGACCAGTCAGTGGTTGATACCATGGTCGATGTGGCCGTCAATAATCTCGACATAGTTAGCAATTACTATCAACTCAAGCAACGGTTACTAGGGATTGAGGAACTTACCCACTACGATCGCTACGCTCCTATCTTGGACACTCAAACCCAATTCACCTTTACCGAAGCGCAAGAGATTATTATGCAAGCCTTCACCGATTTCTCACCTGAATTAGCTGAACTAACTGAGCCTTTTTTCAGCCGGCGTTGGATCGACGCTAAAGCCAAAGCCGGCAAGCAAGGGGGCGCTTACTGCATGGGGATTGAACCCGAATTACATCCTTACGTTTTTATGAATTATAACGGTAGTATGCGAGACGTGATGACGCTAGCGCACGAACTAGGGCATGGCGTACACGATATGTTTGCCAGTCAACAAACCTTGCTCAACTATCATCCCGCCTTACCGTTATGTGAAACTGCCAGTACCTTTGGTGAAATGTTAGTTTTCGATAAACTGCAGCAGACACTGACTTCAGCTAAGGATCATTTAGCCTTGTTGTGTAGAAAAACAGAAGACACTTTTGCGACGGTCTTTCGCCAGATTTCCATGTTCCGTTTTGAACAAGAAGCCCATCAATTGAGGAGAAAAGAGGGCGAACAGACATTAGACGCATACGGTGGATTGTGGCAAAAGACACAACAGGAGATGTTTGGGGGGGCGTTAACATTGGGAGACGAACATCAATGCTGGTGGCTATACATTCCACATGTATATCGCACTCCGTTCTATGTCTACGCCTATGCTTTTGGTGAGCTTTTGGTGCTGTCCCTGTATGCCCAATACCGCAAAGAGGGCGCGACTTTCATTCCCCGCTATTTCGATTTGTTACGTGCTGGTGGTTCGGATTCTCCCAAAAACCTGGTCTCGGCGATTGGATTCGACATCAGCGATCCCGACTTTTGGCAAAGCGGTTGCGACCTAATCCGACGACGTGTTGACCTGGCCATCGAGTTGGCTGGCGGTATCGATAGTTAAGTTTAAGACTGGATCCGCATCTCTGCCCAATCGACTATCCGATTCTCCGCTGCGGATAGGTAGGCGGCCTCCAGCATCGCCATTGACTGCAAATTGTCTTGCCCACTGTTGGGAGGATCGGTGTCGGTTTCGATAGCCGTTAGTAGATCTGCCAAACAAAGGTAGGTGGCTTGATCCATTGAGGCACGATGTGTTGGAATCACCTCTATTGGCTTAGTCGAATCGACCTGATAGACGTTGAGTTGATCATTGGTGATCTCTAGAGTGCCGTGATCACAGTCGAGTTGTGGTGGATGCGACCATCGGCGGTGGCTACCGAAACTCTCGGTCAATTGTACCACACACCCCCGCTGAAACTTGATAATCAAGCTGGTATGGCTCTCACCGTTAGCTTCAATTGTCCTTGACTTAGAGGTCTGGCAGTAGATCGATGCCGGTTCATCGTCCAGCATCCACCGATACCCGTCCAGCCAGTGAATGCTCATCACCGCCATCACATACCGTTTTCGATCTGTTCGCCAACCCCGGTCTTGACGGTGGGTTAAAACCGTATGTGTCAGGTGTCGGGGTGGCCCAAGTCGGTTTTGAACCAAAAACTTCCGTGCTGTGTCGTATCCGCTCAGATAACGATAGTTTTGTCCCACTGCGACTCGCCGTTTCTCTCTTTCTGCCACTTCTACAATTTGGCGGGCTTCAACTAGTGTTTCGGCAAAAGGCTTGTCGATTAATATATCAATTCCCGCTTTCAACAACGGTTCGGCTACCATCTGTCGCACTGGCGTAGCCGTTGTCACCGACGCTACTTCAAACGACGCTCGATTTAGGAGTTCCTCGACCGATGAAAAACCGGGCACCCCATATTGGTCGGCGACCTGTTTCACTTTCTCTGGGTCAGTGTCGCAAACAGCCGCTATCTCTATTCTATCTGGATATTCGGCCAAAGCACGCAGCGTTGCTATTCCGCGGTTGCCTGTTCCTATCTGAGCAATCTTAAATTTCCTCACTGTGATTTCCTTTCACAAAAATGCCACGTGTTTGGTAATGAACTGGATTACGATAGTCTATGGTGTAGATCATTCGTGATAATGATGGTACCTGCCGAATAGTAGACGAATATCGACCGGCCATTTACCATTTTTACCGAATGGTATTTTAGCCAATCACTTCGTGTCGAGAGGCTCCAACGATTCGGGCACCAAGGTAAAACCACGCAAAGTGCCGGTCATAGTTGTATGTACTGGATGGCAAACTACGCGACGCGATTGGTGATGCCGTTGCGATGCTAAACGATAACATTCAGGTCATCGAATATGATCCATCTGTTGGCCTCAATTCGCCAAAACGGATTTACAAGATCTCTTTAGCCATGTAACCGCTATATTGCTTTTCAGATGATCTTGAGTCCTTTTTTGCCGGCATGAACATATTTATTCCATTGGCTCAAGACTGAGATGGATATTCAACGGCCGTTAGCGCCAAGCCTTTCGCCGGTACGGATGTTCCTGCGGTCGAACGGTCTTGTGCAGCAATAATTCGCTGGATTTCGCCGGCAGGATCGGGTAAATGGTGAACGGCTAAGATGGTACCCATGATTGCTCGCACCATGCCGCGCAGAAAAGCGTCGGCCTCAATGCAAAAGATGATAACGTCGTTTTCTTTCTGCAGCGAGGCGTCGAAGATGTGGCAAACGGGTCTGGGACGGTTACTGCCTGTTTTCTGAAAGGAGGCGAAGTTACGCTGACCACATAAAGCGTTGCAGATAGCCTGAGATTTCTGCAGGCAAATCGGTTTGGGCACAAAAAAAGCAGTGTGTCGTCGGAAGGGGCAGGGGGAGCGATTCAGAATGGTGTACTTATATCGTCGTCGGATGGCAGAAAAGCGGGCGTGAAAATCAGCAGAGACCTCTTCCACGTCGAGTATGGCGATGTCGGGTGGTAAATTGGCGTTGAGGGCTTTCTGAACTGTCGTAATCGGCATTTGGGAGTTGGTCACAAAATTGGCTACCTGACCCGTTGCGTGTACCCCGGTATCGGTCCGACCTGCACCTATCACCGAGACGACTTCACCTATGATTCTGGTAGCCGCTTGGTTGATTTTAGCTTGAACGGTGGGTAGCTTAGGTTGGATTTGCCAGCCGTGGTAGCCGGTACCATCATAAGCGATGGTTAATTTCAAATTTCGCCCTGGAGGTGACAATTGAGATTTGCAGAGACGTCTCTATAACTACTCTGCTATTATGGACAGGGGGAATTACCCCTACGGTGGTTAAAAGGGTCTAGTAAAGGCTTTTGATTCGTCCCCACTGAACGGCTTTCTGGTTGGCATCGACGGTTATAGTTTTGGTAAACGCTAACTTGGCCAATCGATCGGTCGATGTTTCCGACCACCCAACGGTCTGATGGAATTTATCGTTGCCATCAAAATCGTGGTAAAATATCCCGAAGTAGGTTTCGTCTCCGACACTCGGTTTTGATGGTAAGCTCAGGCGAAATTCAAAAGACTTATAGTTGTTCCCCCAGGCGGCTAGCGTTTCCAACGGTGATTTCTGTTGCACTTGCTGATTTCCAGTTGCGATTAGGTATTGGCTCTGATCGCTCTTTTTTTCCTCTTTGTTGAAATCGAGATGAATTTCCAAGTGATCCTGCTTGAATACATCCTTCTTTTTATTGGGGAGCAGATAGTTGTCTTCGAGTTTAACCGCTATGTACAGTAAGTCGCTGTGCCAAACACTAGCAAATAGACCATCAAAATCCACAGGTTGATTCCATGGCTGCTTTTTGCTAAAGTTCCACTGCAACTTCTCTGGTTTGGCTTTTTTCCAAGCGGGGTCGTCGAGATAGCCGTCGACCACGGGTGCAATAGAGACACGTTCCGCTTTGTAGATAAAGCCTTTTTCCTCCTTTTGAGGCGTTGGCGCAGAAAAAGTTGGCTCTACTACTAACAAGATTAGCAAAGTCGTGGTCAGGTAGAGTAACCCCTTTCCTCGTTTGGTAACGGAATAATACTCTGAACAGATCGACCAAAGTTCCATTTTCTGTTATGCCCCTTTTTCAAAAATTAAAACTCAATATTGAAGAGAGGTAAATTAACAACAATGAAAGTCAAATATCGGAAGCAGACAGACTTATCAACTCAGTCCTACTTCAGCAAGATCATCTTTTGCGTTTGCGTAAAGTCGCCAGCTTGCAGGGAATAGAAATAGATGCCACTGGTCACAACTTCCCCTGATTCATTTCGTCCATCCCAATAAATGGCTTGACTAATCGAAGTATAAACGCCCATTTGCTGATGTCCGAGTTCTATCTGTCGAACTGGTTGTCCGTTAATATCATAGATTGATAACTGCAGATCAGCAGCATGGGTTAGCTGGTACGGAATCCAGGTCTCAGGGTTAAACGGGTTTGGGTAGTTCGGCAGGAGTCGATTCTCCGCCGGCAGATGTCCGTTGGTAACCAGCCATTGCCGCAACAACTGAGCCGGTAGATCTTGCCGGGCGGCTTCCAGTTGGGTTAATGCCTGCTTCAACTGACTGATTTGATCTGGAACGGCGTTCGGTGCTGCGGTAGCACCAACTGTTTCCCCAAAGTGAGAGGCTACTGCTACCAAATCGAAAATGTTTACTGTCCCGTCTTGGTTCACGTCACCAGCTAAACCAGCTGCTGTTTGCCCAAACTCGGAGGCAACCGTCACAAGGTCGAAAATGTCGACGGTGCCGTTACCGTTGATATCCCAAGGGAAAGCAACGATATAGGTGAAAGTAGCTTCAGCGAGTTGACCGTCGGGATTAACAACTGTCAGGACAATGCCTCCTGCCACTTCGACTTTTGGGGCAGTGACAGTAATTGTGTTCCCCTCAGCGGCGATGACCGGTTCCGTTACCGGTTGGTCTCCAAATGTGACCGTTGCCGCAGCATTGAAATCTTTACCCGTAACGGTGACGGTTTCTCCACCAGCGACATCGGCCGAAGCCGGATCGACATGCAAAATTTGAGGCGGGAAATTGACGTAAATATAAGCATCGGGTAGTGTATGNGATCTNCCATCAGCGTTGGTAATGGTCAGGTTGGCTTTGCCAACGGTGCCCGCAGGCGAAAGTGCGGCTATTTCCGACTCGCCATTGATGGTGACAGCAAGGGCCGGATTATCGCCGACTTTTAAGGTCGCCCCCGCTCGAAAATTCAGGCCAGTAATCTTAATGGGAGTTTCACCTGCAGTAGCACCCGTTTCAGGGCTGATCAACTTGATTTCTGGTGTCGGGTAGATTGGCATATTGATNTCGGCTACTGCAGCGGCAATGTCGCCATCAGTTAATTTACGGGAGATGTTGCCAACAANCTCACCCGATTTCAATTTAGCCACCACTTCAAAAGTGTCACCAACCTCAGCAANACTTCGGGTGAAATCNAGAAATGTAGCCTGATAGAATTGGCCATCAATTAGACCTTGCTGGGAGATTTTGTGCTCTTTATTAGCAATAATAATCTGAAGATCCTGAGCTGTAATTGTAGCATCTAAACTTTTAATTTCCCCTTTGACAACAATTATATTAGCCGCATAATTGGGAACAGTGAAACCTAATCCGAAAATTAGGCTGCAGAAGATGAAAGTAGAAAAAATATGCTGTTTTTGTTTCATCTAGATTTCCTCTGTTGTTTATCCGTATATTAATTAATCTTACATTGCAGTTACTGTATTTTCAACAGGAAGTGATTCTCAACGAGGAACGGCTTCATTTTCGTCAGGTAGCCTCGTCAATAACCTTTCTGCGCATATCAAGCCTGGAGCTGCAAGTAGTCACGTGCTTTTGGTTCCTTCCACTGGTACTGTTGGTCGATCCACTGATGGGGTTCAAACGGAATCGCCACCTCTTCGAGAGAATGAGTGCCAATCACCTGAATTCGTTCCAGATCAGCGACGCCAAGGCCAATTTCGGTGGCATACTGGAACAGTCCGATATCCCACGGATTGAAGCCCATGGCTTTGGTGACCACAGCATCAGCGGCAAATACATCTGCGCTGGCGACAGCAATATCTAGATCGACCGAATTGGTTCCACCGGGGCCATTTCCTTGTAGTCCGACGGTACCGTCGATCACACCGATATGGGGCGATAGGTGATGGGAGATCCGAGTTAGGTTCATGTTTAAGATCTGTGCTTCTCTGGGGCGCTGTCGATCGCCGTGTGTCAGATAGCCGTGCATTTTGACCCGATCATCTTGGTGCAAGGTACCCATGATCATATTCTTCAACGCCAGCGTCACTACATCAACATCGTGTGTTTTGGCTACAGCGACGGAGATGGTACAGGGGCAGTCTAAGACCAGTTTTGGCATCCGAACTTGGTAGGTTTCCCAATCGGCTAAGTAGATGGTTTCTTCTTGCCAGGCGGTTTCCTGGTGCAGGTCGATTAGGTGGATCGGTACGTCATAGTCGTTGGCCAACCCGGTGTATGCAAAGTTTTGAAAGGCTTCGCCTGAAAAGGCCTCGTTGGCTCCTTCGGCAATTAAAATCTCTTTCGGCGGAGTGTCTGTCGAAAGTAGAAAGTCGATAACCCCTCGAATAGCGTCCGGATGCGTCGAGGCCAGTTGGTTTGTACTGGACAGAAAGTTTGGTTTCAACAATACCTGGTCGGCCAACCTAAGAGTTAAATCATCTCGAACAAGGTCCATGGACTGGCGTACATTTTCTCGACGATCTCCGGTTTGTGCCAGTCCTACTTTTCTTCTCATCTTATTCCTCCTCTAGGAATTGGGGAGAGGTGCTTTGAAGTTACCTGAAATGATCTGTTTTCAGACCTTTGCTGGCAAAAAAGCAAAAATGCTCCTCCCATTGTGCAGGTGTTTTACTTTCGATATGGTTGACTTTTTTGACTGACAACTCTTTTTCAACCGCTTTCAGCCCATCGTAAGCCAGCGCATTCCAGCCTACATCGCTAATCGTGCCTGGAATTAAAAGGGCTACTTTGAAAGTGGCAGCCTGTGAAAAAGGTGTTAACCCAGCACAGGTCAGCAATAATATCAGGCTAACGGTGGATGCCAAGGATAACCAGGAACCGGGGGAATCGAATCTGTGACTCCGGTTGCGGATGCCGCGGGATCAGTGGCAGTTTGATCGAAACATATTGATTCATCTCTCTGTGCGGAATTCTACAGTATGCAAGTCAGTTCATACGCTATACGTCAATAGGGTAAAGGCATCTCAAGATGTCTTCAGCAGTTCACCTCTGAGCACCTCACGGGACTGCCGGCTCCCATTATTGGTAGCGTTGTAGGCAAAGGTATTGGCACGTCGGTGAGAAGGCGACGGGTTTGCTGCTGACCCATGAATGACTAGCGGGCCGAAAAAGGTACAATCGCCAGGTTCTGTTTCGATGGCAGTGGCATCCGCTCTGGATTTAAAAAACCCGGGCAGAAACAGACCAAAGGAGGTTGATGCCCGGTCGTGTTCTAGCAATTCCCCTTTGTGGCTTCCCGGTACAAACTGAATGCAACCATTTTCCTCAGTCGCTGCATCTATCGAGAGCGTACAGTTTATCATCAGTGGTTGGTTTTCTGGATTCTTCCAGTAAGAGTAGTCTTGATGCCAAGGTGTAATTGTACCATACTCGGCTGCCTTCATCAGTAATTTGCTGTGGAAAAGCGAAATGTTAGGGCCGAGTAGTGCTTCAACCACGTCCAGCACAGCATCTGACCGTAAGATCTGGTTCAGACCGGAACTAACGACTTCACTGTGCATCAGTTGCCGAATATACTTCGGCTTTTCCGGTTCTGTATGGACATACTCCTCCCAAGAAATACCGACCCCATCGGGAATTTCGGTTGCCATCCGCTGATGCAGTTGATCAATTTCAGAATTGACTAGAGCTAGTAGGTCCGCAGAAATCAGGCCTTTTTTGACCAGATACCCATTTTGCTCATAAAAATCAAGATCTATCTTAGGGGTCGTTTCACTCATAATTCTATCTCCGAATTTTTTCTCCTAATTCTTTTTCAGTTGGAGGTTGAGCCGTAGATCGCTGTTTTTTCTTTTCTGGAACTGATAGCGTGATAACCGGCGGCGACTTGAGAGCGGAGTTTGTAACTTTCATCAATTCCTGAAAATCAGCTAGGGAGGTGATCTCGTTTTCCTCCGGTTTGAAAATATAGGTTTGCCACTCAGCGGCTGAGTCTAAAAGCAATGTTGAATCATCAAGTTTTTTATTATTTGATCGGGAAAAGATACAAATCGAAGGTGCCTTGGCCTGCCAACGGAATAGGTGTTGACCATTAACTTCTCCGCTCGGTAGCCCCACTGCTACAGCAAACCGGCCAGCACCACCTGAAATTTCTACCCGCTGCTCTAGCATAGCATTATCAGCATAAACGATGGCTCGGTGCTTGACCGAAATAGCTGTTTCTTTGTTAACACTAACCGCTGGTAAAATCCGTTCTACCACTGACCTAATTCCACCATTAACTAACACTCGCACATAATCGGTCGCAGAATCTATAGAAACGAAATTTTGTGTTTCCTTGTCCCAAATGGCAAACCCACCTGTTCCAAAGAGTGCTTGACTATGTTCTACTTTGATCAACTCCACTACAGACTCTTTTTGGGCTAATTGTTGCAAGTACAACCCAGAAGTCGTTTTATCGAAGGCTTCTACCGCGCCATGTGGATACAGCAGATAGAGACTCAGGTTGGACTCCATCGCCACTGATGCAGCGAGTGAGGGAAAAACCCCGGCTCGTGTCTTTCTTTCGAAGGTTAGCTCAATAGCAATTGGGTCGCCGGGGGTCTTCGCCTCCTTGGTAGGAACATATTGAACGATAGCCTCTTCCGTTTCATTAGGTTGTAGATTTACCAGAAAAACGAGTTCGTCTTTTTTCCCATCATAGTTGAAGTCGTCAGCTTGGTAAGAAATCCGCTGAGGTGGATTTTGTCGGTTGGTTGGGTCGCCGAGGGCAATGGCAAAGGCATCAAAGGTGAAATCGGGGGCGACTGCCTTCAACTCGTCTAAGGTAGTTCGAATCGGCAGATGCTGACGAGAGATCGGTAATTCGTTTTCTATGGTTAAGGTGACAAAATGCTGTTCTCCCGGCGGTTGGCACCCCCCAATCCAGAACAATAGGATTAGCACGAATGGCTTGAGATCAATTTGCTCCACAGCATTGAAGGAAAACGTTGAACCTCGGTCGCAGGGCCGGGAATTGTAAGCCATATTATAATCCCTTATCAATGTCTAACCAATCCATAAAGCAGATTATAACCGAAAAGATGGAATTATTCACTTCTTGGATTCAAATATACAAGTATAACCGGATAGTTGAGAAAATACCATAAGGGGCGCTTGCAAGTCTAGGTATTTTCCAGGACCAGAATTCGTTTCCTGTTGATCCGACAGTAAAGGCTGGATAGAATACCAATACCCAGAAACAGGCAAGTGTCGAAGCGGCTAGGATTCGTAACGTAGACCGTATAACCATAAATAAGGTGTGTAACCATCGGTTTAGTATGTACTGTCGCTCTATGTCTAATCACACTCTACAATGACTATTATGTTGGGGGAACCTGTCTTGCCGGCAATCATTTTTCCCATTGGTCTCGTCTTCGTCCTTATCACTTTGACATTGCTGCTCAACGCGGCTCTGAAAAACGTGAGAGTTGGTTCCTCAACTTACTGCCACCGAACTGGCGGTCATCTGGTGTATGATGGTGGCAGCCTCTAACCTCCCATTTTGGCCAGAGTTATAGTCCGTTAGTAACTGCGACAATGGCCACTTTGATAGGTCAACCAACTACTGTCAAGGTGTCGATGAATGTTGAGTATTCAATAGATGATAGTGATTATTTACAAAATCGACTGCTGAAACTACAGCTCCAAGCCGATATGCCAGATTCGATAGCCGGTTATCAACCAAAGTTCATCTATAACCCGTGTTTACTAACAGTAGTTAGTTTTGAGAACGGAAATATTCTGGGGGAGAGGAGTTTCAGCTGGATCTACAGATGACACCGGGACGAATCGATAATATTTCGACAACTTAAGTTGGTGATTTAGCCAGTTTAGGTGTGGATCAATCAACACTGCCCGGGGTTAGTTTCCGTTTGAAAGGTGACCTCAGTTTAGCCTTGAAATCAATCGGTATCCGAGATTTAGTGATAATCAATCAGCAGTTACAGCCGATACTGTTTGAGCTTGACCCATCTCTGGCTATAGACCAAGGGTCGATGTTATTGTCCAGCTCCTGCTTAGTTAAAATTACCCTAATCCGTTCAATCCGGAGACCTGGATTCCTTATCAGTTAGCTAGTTCAGAGGAAGTGTTGGTAAAGATCTATAACGTGGCTGGTCGTATGGTATGTCAAATTGATGTTGGCTTGCAAAGTGCGGGTGATTATACTCCACATGACAAGGCAGTTTACTCGGATGGTCGTAATGAGTTTGGTGAGCAGTTGTCATCAGGCATTTATTACTACACTATTTATGTTGGAGAGTATACTGAGACACGAAAGGTGCTGTTGTTGAAGTAACTAAATATTTAAAAAGGAAACGGACGAAGTAGAGATTCTAGACTTGAAGGGTCAACAACTAACCCATTCACTAGCGGAGATCGGCCGATTAACCCAACTGACGACACTGGACTTGAGAAACAACTAACTATTTAGCTTGCCACTCGTGTTTTACACGTTGTACATAAAAATCTGACTGGCACCTGGAACCAGATCTGTCTTAGCCATCAGAGACTGCCAATTGCTGGGCAATCAAAATTGCTCCGTACGCAGGTTCTTGGGCGACTAACGTGACCTTTCTGTGTAGGAAATGGTCTTGCATAGATTTAACAAAACTCGCTTGATTCTGAAAAACACCACCATTCAACACGATTTGAGTTGATAGTGGCAAAGCGAGTTGCTGAATCACTGTTTGTACGCTTAAAGCCAGTTCTCTACTGGCATGATTTATAATCTCTTGTGCCGTTAGATCTCCAGCCTGAGCTGCCTGAAAAACTGAGTTTGCCAGTTGGGCGATTTGGCTTTTGTCAACCTTACTGATCCATTTCACCAGTTGGTTGGGCGAGGTCAATGAAATCTGTGTTAAGATTTCTGGTATCAATAAGGTCGACGGTTGCCGACCATCAGCCATACGAACCACGGCCCGAAGCCCACGTAGCCCAATATCGTAGCCGCTCCCTTCGTCGCCTAACAGGTGCCCCCAACCACCAGCTCTCGCCGCTTTCCCTTGATGGTTACGACCGTAAACAATAGATCCAGTTCCGGAGATGGCAATCACGCCTTCACGAGTGCCCGTACCTGCCACCAGTGCAATCTCAGCGTCATGTGTCAGTATAAATCGAACTGGCAAACCGATTTTACGGCAAATATGTAAAACTTGCTGGTGATCGTCGGGTCGCCCACGCCAGCCAGACCGAAGCAGGCACTCTGACAATCGGCTATTTGAAGGTTAACCAGATTCAACAGATCGGTGACGATCGATTTCAGGGTACTTTCGGTTTGGCCCAGACCTACCAAATGATAATTGGTTGTCGATCCGGTCACTCGTCCCAAGCAGTTTCCGGCTCTGTCCGCAATTAAGCCGATGGTCTTGGTTCCACCACCATCCAAACCGATCAGATAGGCCATTGACACCCTTCTACAAATCAGATAGAATTAGCCGCATCGTACCATAAGATGGTTCGCCTGTCTAGTCGGAGAGTGTATGCCTCGTATTGTCACCCTTCTTTTTTTAGTTTCGATTGGGCCTTTTTACCTGTTGATCGGTTGTGGAAGTAATGATCCACCTGCGCCGATCCAGACCACAGCCCATCTACACAGCATTCACTTTGTAGACCGGAAAAATGGCTGGACCGCCGGGTCAGATGGGACCATCTTCAAGACAACCAATGGTGGTCAATCTTGGCAAGATCTGACTACAGATACCGAATTCCCTCTAACTGATACTATCAATCGAATCTTTTTCACTAACCGAGATCACGGTTGGCTGGTCAGCCTGAAAGGTCAGATCTACTATACCGTTAACGGCGGTCAAATTTGGCACCAGCAGTCGAGTGGACTTGGGAATGGATTAACAGATCTATTTTTTGTCAAAAACGCCTTTGGTTGGGCTGTTGGCGGGGGTGGGATAATTCTTCACACTATTAATGGTGGGTCAAGTTGGGAACGGCAGAGAACTCCAGCTGCCATTCATCTGTGGGCAGTCCATTTTTCCGATCAGCAAAAGGGCTGGGTCGTAGGTGAGAAGGGAACAATTTTAACCACTAAAAATAGCGGCCAGCGGTGGCAAATACAACGGTCGGGGGTTGAATCGGCGTTATTAGCTGTCTCTTTCAGCGATGCAGAAAATGGATGGGTGGTTGGTGTGGACGGGATCGTCTTGCGAACTACCAATGGTGGCCAGCGATGGCGACGCCAAACTACTTCCGTGCAAAAAACGTGGCGAAGTGTGGTTGCCATCACTTCAACAGAGGGTTGGATCGCCGGCGAAGATGGTATCCTGTTACAAACCCTTGACGGCGGTCAATCCTGGCAACCTAAGGATTTCGGCTGTACCCAAAATCTATTACATCTCTTCGCCCGAAAAAGGCAGATCTGGATTTGCGGTGCTAAGGGAACAATTAGCCGACAACCATAATAAACAATCGTAAAAATTAGAACTTGTCCTCGACTTGATCGGGTATCCAATCGTTATGCCTCCAGAAGAAATAATTCAAGAAGAATCACAAATTAAGTCTTGCTCCCGCCGTCGTTTTTTGAAGCGAGTTGCAACAGGTTCCATCGGTGCAGGTATGGTACTAACTTCGGCTTCAAAAGCACCGGCACAATTGAAACTCTCCGACCAAATTGAGGAGCCACCACCGATTCCTGTAGTTGAAGTGTCTAGCGAGAAATTATGGAACGGTGAAGAGGCGGATCCTGATGTGGTAGGTGAGATGGTGGATCAAGCATTAATCAAGTTGACCAATGCCAGCGACATCAAAGTAGCGTGGAAGGGTCTGGTTTTGCCTAACGATATTGTTGCCATTAAGGTGAACCCACTGGCCGCGGCTGGAACACCTGAGGGGCAAAAGCTGGCTACCCATCCAATTATTGTGGATCGCATTGTTGAGGGACTCTATAGTGCTGGCGTCCTGGCAACCCAAGTTATTGTTTGGGATCGATTCAGTAAGCATCTGATCGATGCCGGATACCAAATTAACAAAGGGGGTAAAGAACTACAGTGCTTTGCGACCGATAGTGAAGGGATCGGTTACGATCCAAAGGTTTTCTACGAGACAAAAGAAGATATTCCCACGCGACGAGAAGACGGTAAACAGCAGTCATTTTACAGTCGTATTCTGACTCAATTGGCAACGGTGATTATCAATGTCCCTGTTTTTAAGCATCACGGGATTACAGGTGTGAGTGGTTGTCTCAAAAATCTGGCTTTTGGTAGCGTTAATAATACCAACCGTTTTCACTCCAACCCCTTGAACTGTGACCCCGCTATCAGTGAAATCTTCGCTCATACGGTCATCAAAGATAAGCTAATTTTGAATATTGTCGATGGGCTGTACGCTAGTTTTAACGGTGGACCGATCTACGATGCGAACGCTGTTTGGAAGCAAGGGAAGATTCTGGCCAGCGTTGACCCAGTGATCTTAGATCAGATTATTCTCGACACCATCGATGAGAAACGGAAGGCTGAAGAACTAGAGGTGGTTCGTTCCTTAGCCAAGTATATTCGCTCAGCTAATAGAGTCGAATTGGGAACCAACGATTTAGACAAGGCCGACTTCCAGGAAGTTACAGTTTAATCACCAGACGCTAAGAACCAAAAGGAGGCGTATAAAAGTGGCGAGACTGAAAGATCAAGTGGCAGTTATTACGGGTGCAGGACGTGGAATTGGTGCTGCTACAGCGGTAGCTTTAGCCAACGAGGGCGTAGATATTGTTCTGGCGGCCAAAACCGGTAACCAGATCGAGGAGATCGCTAATCGGGTGCGAACGATTGGGCGACGGGCAATTGCTGTTCCGACCGATGTCTCCCAAAAAGACCAGGTAGATGCGTTAGCCGCCAAAGCCTATGACACCTTTGGGAAGGTCGATATTTTGGTTAACAACGCCGGCGTTGCCAAACACAACCCGATTCCAAAAATTGAGCTGGCAGATTGGCAGGCTACGATCGACGTCAATTTAACGGGCGTTTTTCTCTGTACACAGGTGGTTTTTGAATCGATGTGCCAGCAGAAATACGGGCACATTGTCAATGTGTCTTCCGTCTCAGGCGTTCGAAGCGGCGCAAATTTCGGTGCTTATGCCGCTTCTAAGTTCGGAGTGATGGGACTAACCCAGTCCACTTTTGCTGAAGGGAAACGGCATGGGGTGAAAGCTTACGCGGTCTGTCCTGGACCAACCGACACTAAGATGCGCCGTGATAATCACGACGATGATTTGGGCAAACTCTCCCAACCTGAAGATATTGCGGATCTCATCGTGTTTTTGGTCACCCAACCCCAAACGGCTCATATTTTGGAATCGGTCATCTCAACCCCGTTGATGTAGGCGTTCCTTCAGCAGGTGGTAAAGGGGGAGGATTCGTCAGGAAACTCAGATCGTCGGGCTCTTCCTCTTTGGTGATTTCTAGCTCCTGCTGAAGGTTATCAGCCACCTTCTTGAGTTGCCACTGATCTGGAATCGAAATCTTTCCCCATCTCAACTCTATAATCTGACGATGATCGAGTTCTTCCAAATACTGATCCACCAAACCGACGTCCGTACCGATTAGCTGAGCCATCTGTGTTCTGGAAAGACCGGGTTTCATCTTCAGGACTCCCTGCTCAATCCCTCCCTTAGTCTCAGCCAGCTTAATTAAAAAAAAGGCCAGCCGTGAAGAAACAGATCTGGCTACGATGCAATCGAGTGGATAGGATATCTTTCTGAGGGGAATCAACTTTCTTATCCACAGATTAAGTCGTGGATATTTTTGCAATAGCAGATTGAATTCCCAGCGGGGTAAGATCGCTAGACAAGTTGGATTGATGCTTTCAGCGATCACTTGGCTTTCTAACGTTGGATCGGTCGGAACCTCGCCAAAGATGTCGCCGGTTTCAACTACAGCCTGCGTTGCTTGTTCTGCTTTTACCGTATGCTTTTGCTCTTCTGACGATTCGTCATCAAACACGCTGTCTTCCGCAGGCGTGTAAAATTTCACCCGCCCTTCTCGAATCAGGTAAACTACTTCTCCTAACTCATCGGCGTAGCGGATCTGCTGGTAGCGGTCGAGTTCAACGGTTTTAAGGGTTCTTGCTCGTATCGCCTTTTCCGGTAAATCCTGAAAAATGTTCAGTCCATTAATGGTCCAGAATCTTTCCTGGTTATCTAATCGCTGATTTGCACTCGAATACATGGATTACTCCTGAGTTATTACCTTACCAATAGCTTGTGGGAGATAATTGAGAATATCGGTCGCCATTAAACTGTGTTGGCCCAAGATTTCAGCGGCTAAATCACCGGCCAGACCGTGTAAATAAACGCCTGTCACAGCGGCATCTGTAGCGGGTAATCCCTGTGCCATCAAGCCAGCAATTACACCTGTTAGAACGTCGCCTGATCCAGCAGTTGCCATGCCGGCATTACCGGTCGAATTAAGCCAAATCTGTCCCTGAGGTGAGGCAACGGTAACAGGCACACTTTTGAGCGCCACAGTTATTTGATAACGGCAGGCAAAGTCGGTGGCTGTTCCAATCGGATCATCTGCCACCTCCTCAATAGATCTACCTGCCAACCGTGACATTTCACCTAGGTGAGGAGTGATGACCATCTGCCGATCGTTTTGTTGTGATAGCCTCAACAGTAGAGCCGGTTCTTCAGAGAACGCATTAAGGCCATCAGCATCGATTGTCATTGGATGGGACAACTTATTAGCCAATCGATGTATCAGGGCAACCGTATTTGAATGTCGGGATAAGCCGGGGCCAATTGCCAAAACCTGTTGTTTCTGATCGGCGTAGTTGCAGATGGGTTGTTCGGCGGTTAGATCTAGTGTTCCCTCTTCAGTATCGGGTAACGGCAAGGTCATCACTTCGGTTAGCTTGGCCTCCATGACAGAGTTGAGCCGCTGAGGAATGCCGAGTGTTACCAAACCCGCACCAGATTTCAGAGCCGCTTGACAGGTTAAGGTTGCGGCTCCTGTCATACCCGTTGATCCGCTCAGTACAAAGACCCGCCCGTAAACACCTTTGTGACTGTTCGATGGACGGCCAGGCAGCACCAAATCTACATCCGTAGTCCAGTGGGTCTGGATCTGCTGGTTCTCAATTACACTATCGGGGAAGCCGATCTCGACCACTTCAATCTTCCCGGCCAATCTAGCGCCGGGCTGAATCAGCAAGCCGATTTTGGGCAATCCGATCGTAACGGTTAAATCTGACTCTATGCAAACGCCAAGCGACTTGCCAGTATCAGAGTCTAAACCAGATGGAACGTCTACTGATACCACCGTGGCCTCAGATCGGTTAACCGATCTAATCACTTCTGCCATTTCACCTTCGACTTGGCGACTGAGACCAATTCCAAAAATAGCATCGATTAGCAAATCTTCATCGAAGCGCCGAACTTGTTCCTGACTTGTTCGTGGATTAGATTGTGATAGACATTCAACAATTGGGATACCCAGGTTACGGACAATCTTGAGGTTGATTTTAGCATGACCTGTAAAGTCGTCTGGGACAGCGACCAGATAAATTGTGACTGCACGGTTGGACATCGCCAGATGGCGAGCAATCACTAATCCATCCCCACCATTATTGCCCTTGCCGACGATAATTCCAATTTTCTCCATGCCTGGGAAATGGCAATTAACCGTTTCCAGAATGGCACGGCCCGCATTCTCCATGAGCACGATAGCAGGGATTCCAACTTGCTCAATAGTCTGGCTGTCAATCTGCCGCATCTGCTCCGCGGTCACAACTCTCATCTTCTTTCGCTAATCTCCAGATTAAGGTCGCTTCGCTACTACCAAGTTGGGACCACATCTATTGACTCTGATGCTCATAATTTTGGCTACGGCGATCAACGCTGTCTTTAAATTGGCCTGCTCCGCAAGTGAGTTGAGATCAGGCATGATGGTTGCCAGTTCCTTCTGTAGTTCCGGGGTGTCTTGCCTGCGTATGGCCAGAGCAGATCTACGTCGAATAAAGTCATCGACAAAAATTACTTTCTCCTGTTCAGCGATAAAACGAACCTCTCCAACATAATAATCGGTGCCGCACGAAGTGAATACAAGAGGCTCAATCTAGCTCTGGCGGATTGGCTGTTTTCTTTTTTCTGCTGTGTATATATTTGGTGATTGTTTTAGCTCCTGTTCCATATCGACAGAATAAACGCTCTACTACCAGTGGGTCTACCTGGCAGGTATCAGCAACTTCGGCAATCCATCCGTCTTGGTCGGTTTGCGAATAGTCTCGACCACCACCAATGACCAAATTTCCGGTATGNCAATAACGAGTTTGACCAAGTAGACTCAACNCCTAATCAGTTACCTGTTCGGCAAGGGCACGAAAGGTAGTCCATTTCCCTCCAACGNGGTTAGAGACCGGAAAGCAGAGTTCGTTTTTTCAATAATTCTATTTTGATGATCCCGGCTAATTTGACCGGTAGCCTTCTCCGATGTAAGTAAAGGTCTAACACCTGAGGAAGTCTACGGGATTTGTGATTGATCAACTTGAATCTGTGGGAAAATATGGAAGATCATTAGGAGCAGATAATCGATTTCCTCTTTTGTACAAGATGTTTTGGGNTGATCCACCCGAATATCTATGGTACCAACAATTACACACTCAAAAAAAGGTGCGATTAAAACAATTCGACCATCANCATTCTCAAAAAGGATTTCGTGGTCGGTGATTGCAGATCTTAGTTGTGAGTGATTCAAAACCAGATGAGACCCTTTGGTGCCTCCAATAAACTCAGTTGTTTGATTCAACTTTTGGTTGGTCAGGTCAATCCAAGGCTCCGTGGTGTTGACCACCAATTCTGGTTGAACTTCGAACTGTTGGCCGCTTANCTCGTCACGCAAGACAACAGTTTCGTTCGCAGTACCTGCTACTGCTACCATAGAAACGTAATTCTGTGCGGTGGCACTTGGATTCGCTTGCTCTGTATNGGTAATCAGCTCAACTGCTAAACGCTCAGGAGAAAGCATCACAGCATCATAATAAATTGCCCTAGCAACGATGTTGGGATCCAGCTCTGGAAATTGCTTCAAACTGGCGTTTTCAACTGGAAACGAGGATTCAAAATCAGCAGATGTGCCCGCTGCTGTGAAAACCGCTGAGAATATAGATCATAGAGCAGAAGACCTAATTTAATAATCAATCCACCTCGCAGAACTTGTCCTCACCCCTCAATCGGAGTTGAGGACATGCTTAATCGGGGATGTTCAGAGGAAAAACAAGTGTTTGCCATTGCACCGGTCGATAGTGTGGCAAGTCCAAAAATTTCTTGGCACTTTTCAAAAGCCCGCGTGCCAGTTGAAAATTAGGATCACGGTTGGCAGCGGTTCGACATAATGCGGTGCTAACTGGAGCTGTCGATTTCGCTCCTGAACAGCTTCACAGAATAAGCCGAAACTCACCGTTTTCGAGATAGCGAATGCCATCGTGTACCATATGCGAGGAGGCAACACTTGTNCCAGAGCAGAAATCACCTTGATCGACCATCAGGATATCAATACCCTGTAAGGCTAAATCTCTAAAAGTGCCAATACCGTTGATACCGGCCCCAATAATTAGGATCTTAACTTTCGATTTCCGGCCAAGACGCTGTAATTGATCTCGCCTTTTCATCCCTATAACTTGCACTGACAATTTGAATTNGCGTTATACTGGACCTGAAAATGGCTCTAAATAGACCGATATGCATCCTCACGATAGATCAGCACTTGTGCCATGTTACGGGGGATAGTGACTTGCAANGCTTTCCGTTTTCGGTTAGCGTTTTTAACCACCAATTGTGTTCTCAGCATACCTGTCATGGTGATCATTCCCGATTCAAAGTAGACCCACATTTTTTGTTCGGTATAGGGATTAATAATGTGTTCTTCATTCGGCTGAAAAAAATCATAGGTAGGNAAGTCGAGTTCAATCGCCTTGTCGAAGCCTTGTAAAACTAATTNTGGCGGTGGTACTTTGGGTTTATAGCCGCTTAACCTACAATTGGTTAGACGAACTGGTCCTCCATCTTTATTGGTTAGTTTGAGAGAGATGAAGATCGCCAACTTCCGGTTGTCGTCACGGGTAACAAACCAGGTATCTTCGATAATCTGTTCTNCCGTCAAGCCCGGGATTTGTCGTTGCCGGTCGTAGAGAACCGCCAAAATCACGATAAAGATAATTCCGAGTACCGTCCAGTTCCCGGTTGGTGTCTTAATGAACTCAAAAAGAAGCTTTAGTGTTTGCTGTAGCATCTGTCCTACTAGCTCTNAGAAAGGCCCGTTGATAGCTTAAACATACATGTTTCCGTGAACATGTTTTGAGCTTCGAGACTGAAGGCTTTATCTTTTTCCTGAATCAAGTTTGCGAGTGATACTAAGCAGATACACCCGTTTGTTAGCCAGCTTATACATTCGCCGTTTAATAACCATATTTTTTCATGATCGCATCCAGACGATCGAGTGGAATCGCCGGAATGGTTCGATTCTGTTTGCCCGTCATCGTACTTGCCATCGTCATCGAATTGTAGATGGCTTCTTCAGTGGTCTCAATCACCGCTTGATAGAGTGGATCCAGATTCCGATTGCGGAGCATTTGCATCTCCAGTACAGGATGATCGCTTCGCCGAGGGATTTTGTTGGCCGTTGAGAAAGCGATCACGAATTCGCCACTGCTCATGGTACTAGGCGTACCTGTTCGCGCCAGTCCGTGTGTGGCNCGAAGGCAAAGCTGCCGTAGTTGCCGATGGGTCAACGGTGCATCTGTAGCAATCACGATAATAAAGGAGCCATCTTTACCTTGAAAAGGCAGTAAATCCTGGATTTCTTTGCCGACGGGCACACCATCGATGCGAAGTTGATGCCGCCGACCGCCATTCGAATTGATCAACACACCGATTGTATAACCGCCTTGATCGGTCGGTAACAGACGGGAAGCGGTACCGATTCCAGCTTTGAACTGGTAGCATCGCATCCCCGTGCCTGCACCGACACAGCCCTCTTCCACAGCGCCGTCAGTAGCCGTATTGATCGCCTCTATAGCGTGTTCAGGTCGAACATGCAAGCCNCGAATATCGTTCAGATAACCATCGTAACACTCTCCTACAATCGGCAAGGCAACGTGGTTCAAATAGCGAACAACGCCTTCGTGAACTGCTCCNACAGATAGCGTATTCGTCAGCATAATTGGTGACTCAATGTAACCAGCGTCGTTGACCCAGGCCNTACCTGTCATTTCTCCGTTTCCGTGAATGGTGTNAGCGGCACCCACCAGCAGGTGGGTTTCTAGATCTGGGTTGGGGATTACGGCNGTNACGCCGGTCCGGATGTTATNCCCCTGATTGAGAGTCNCATGTCCAACCTTAACACCCATTACATCGGTAATCGCATTGTGCCGACCTGTAGGNTAAATGCCGATTTCAAACCCGAGATCCCGGATTCTGGCCCGTTCAGCTATACTATTTTGATCGGCCTGGCCTTCAGCATCGACCGCCCAAGTTATCAGCATCCAACAAAGGATTAGACTATAANAAAGAGTAGAAAATTGGATCNNAGAGATCCTGTATTTCTGCATCGTTNTTCCCCAAGCTCAATTTTGATGGTCTAAGGCATATAGAAATTGGCGAGTTCGCGCATCTTGTGGTTGATCGAAGATCTGAGTTGGAGAACCTNCTTCGACCAGATGGCCTTGATCCATGAAAATGACACGATCNGCAAAGTTTCGAGCGAAATCCATTTCGTGTGTCACAATGATCATGGTCATTCCTTCTTCAACTAATTGTCGCATAACACCNAGAACTTCTGCAATAAGTTCTGGGTCTAAGGNTGAAGTTGGTTCATCGAACAGCATTACTTTAGGTTGCATCGCTANGGCTCTGGCAATCGCCACCCTTTGCTGCTGTCCACCAGAGAGTCGGGACGGATACTGGTCTTTTTTATCNGTTAAACCGACCTTCTCCAGCAGTTGGAGGCCTAAATCAGTTGCTTCTGCGATCGTCATCTTTTTAACGATAATAGGTGCTTCGATCACGTTTTCTAAGACCGTTCGGTGAGCAAACAGGTTGAAAGATTGGAAGACCATACCTGTTTTCAAGCGAAGNGCGTGAATTTGAGCTGGGTCAACCCGACCGTCTGGACGTGCCATTACCCAAACGCCATCAATTTGGATACTACCATGGTGAGGCTGTTCTAAAAAATTAAGACAACGAAGCAGAGTACTTTTACCGGATCCACTTCGACCGATGACACAGACCACTTCAGCTATATCNACGGTAAATGACGCCTGTTTTANCGCCTGCAGGGTACCAAAAAACTTTTCCAGATCCACTACCTCGACCATTGAGGACGGTTGTATTGGCTGGGTCATTCACGTACTCCTTTGGAAAGTCGATCTTCAATTTTAGACTGGAAAACAGAAAAGATGATGGTCAAGATCCAGTAAAAGGCAGCCGCAACCAACAAAGCTTCCAGGTGACGGGCATCACGTCGACCATGTTTTTCAGCACGCCACAGAATCTCATGTACAAAGCCAACGGTCGAAACCAGTGCGGAGTCTTTCTGCATGGCGATAAACTGGTTGCCAATTGNTGGGATAATCAAACGAAGGGCTTGCGGGAAAACAATCCGATGCATCATCTGATTCCGCGTCATACCCAGGGCGTAAGCGGCTTCTTGTTGCCCAATGTCAACCGACTGAATCCCGGCTCGAAAAATCTCTGCCATATAAGCACCATAATTCAANCCGAGGGCTAAAATCCCCGCCGTCATCGGTCCTAACCGAATGCCGATTTGCGGCAAGGCAAAGAACAGAAAAAAGATCTGCAATAGTAGGGGCGTTCCACGCACTAGCGAAATATAAAATGTCGAAGTGGCATATGCCGGAGGAAATCGCGACAGGCGGCCGAGCGCACCCATCAAGGCCAGTAAACAGGCCAAAGCAATCGAGGCTGTGGAGAGGATAATGGTAACCACGATGCCTTCCGCGATGTTAGGACCGGATCGAGTGATAAATCCAATATCCAGTGCAATAGTCTTGATTTCAANCCCGAAGAGGTCTATTTTCAATCCACTGAAAGCTAGTATCAAGAAGAAGAACAAAACTGCCCAGGAAACATAAACACCGATCTGGAACTCTCGTTCCTGTTGTTGGCGAATTAGCTCAACCTGTCGGCCAAGCTCACACGTTTCGGTATCGTTTGGTTTCACGATAATTTCGGTATTCTGCAATCCGATCTTATTAGACTAAAAGAATTAGCTTTTTCTTGAATCCTGAACCTCATTTGGGCAGATCAAGCCATTATATGAAATACGAAATTAGCAGGTCAAGGAGGATTTATAAACCGGTTCTGAATCGGCCACCTATTTTTTCCCACAAGAACAGTTATCATAACCGACTTTCTGCATGTTTTATGGCGAGATTAGTAATAACAATCGAACANTGACATAGAATGAANGTAAAGGGTGGGTTTTTCAGCCCAGAAACCAAAATCTACTTCTCAATCTTACGGNAGCAAATCTGAAGTAGGGCTNTGAAGATGAAAACGCTAACTTCTTATCAAAGTCAAGTGATCGACCATCTCGGGCTGGCCGCTGGTACATACGAGAATTTTATCGTTATCAGTGGATTGAAATGGGTGGTGGAAGTTTTTCNCAAAAGGCTACTTTGAAGTATTCCAGGATATGGAAACTTATCGATTCATAAAATTATCAGATGCTGCTTTCCAATCAAGTTTGGGACGAACTTAATCCCNATGCCTCTACATCTAATATTTGGTTTTCTTTGGTTCTCGAATTCTCGTATTCATGGGAATCCGAGAACGCCTGACTATTCCGATTAGCATAATCACAATTATTGGCTGTGAATTTACCTCTCTACTACGGTTGCATACCTATATCCGGCAGGTTCGCATACCCACCGCCTCAATATCAANACTAGCTAAAGTTTGGTTGTCGCTGTTGTAGGTAAAACTAGCAGTGATCGGTTGTCTCCCTAATACTCGNGGCAACCAATGTTTGGCATCAGCCCACATTCTGTGGTAGGGGATCTTAGAAACGGCTAACCAGATTGGCTTAACTTCCGCTGTTTCNGTCAAATTACCGGTCCAGACCTCAGTCAGAAATGCTTCTACCAGGTGATTCCATCCGGGTTGATAAGGAAAATCGAAGATCAGTTTTGCCATCGGTTGCAAGTCCACAACGCAAACCGATAGATGGCACTCCTCCCTCGTTTCCCGGACGGCGGCTCGTAAGGCGGTTTCCCCGCTCTCAATACCACCGCCAATGCCGACAATTTTTCCTTTCCCGAAGCCCGACTTCTTCTCTGCCAGCAAGACTTCAGATACGGTATCTGAAGCGGTATCAACCTTGATGGGAAAACACAGCGTGGCGTGTCGCATCAAGCCCGGTTGGTTGCCGCTAATGGCGAGAAATAGCTTCGTGCAGATTTAAGATTACGCGGGCAACCGAAGTCCATGCCGTTAGATCATCANTAACNAAGCCTTCAAACCCCTCTTTTTCATCTNCACTGGCTAATAATTGTGCGGAATGGTCTTCCTGTTGGTAGGTACGCCAATGTTTGTCGTACAGTGCCTTAATCACCGACTGTTCTTNCTCCGAAGCGGAACGAGACAAAGCCCGCTGAAAGGCCCAGTTGACACGTTCCGGGGTAGAAGATCCACCGTGCCTCAAGATCTGCCCGGCAAATATCCGAGCTGACTCGATGTAACTCGGATCGTTAAGTAAGGTTAAGGCCTGAATCGGCGTATTGGAATAAGGCCGTTCTGCTACACACTCCTGTCGACTCGGCGCATCGAAAGCCATCATGCTGGGGTGTGGGAATGTTCTTTGCCAGTGNGTATACATNCCGCGTCGGTATTGNTTTTCACCTGAATCGTGTTGGTAAACTCGTTTGGGAAAGTTGAGGTTAGCGTAGTAGCCTTTGGGTTGATAAGGCTTGACGCTTGGTCCACCGATCTGGCGAACTAGTAGCCCACTAATGGCTAACGCACTGTCCCGGATCACCTCGGCGTCAAATCGAAATCGGTCTTGTCGGGCTAATAGGCGATTATAAGGATCTCGCTCCTGCAATTCAGGGCGAGCGCTAGACGATTGCCGATAAGTTCGGGACATAACGATTTTTTTAACCATTTGCTTGATGTTCCAACCGCTGTCCATAAACTCAACTGCTAGCCAATCCAGTAATTCAGGGTGGACAGGTGCTTCTCCTTGTGCCCCGAGATCATCCAGCACCTTGGAGATACCGGTACCGAAAAAGAGATACCACAAGCGGTTGACGAAAACCCGTGATGTTAATGGATTATGGCGTGACAAGATCCAGTTAGCCAAATCTTTTCGGTTAGGTCGACTGTCTGTTGGGGAATCCACGGGTTGAAGCGAAGGCAGAAATTCAGGGGTGTCGGGCGTCACAATTTCGCCAGAGTCGTCCATCCAATTCCCACGGGGCAAGATGCGGATAGTTCGTGGTTCAACCGCTTCCACCGTCAGTGAATAGGGGACGGATTCGATCAACTCTTTCTGCTGGTTTTGGAACTGTTGGATAGTATCTCGTAATTCTTTAAGCTCCGGCGCAATAGTCCGATAGTGGTCAGTAACCTGTTTCTTCTGTTCATCGGTTGGTATTTGGTCACCTTCTAAAACGGATAGAACAGAGTTTGGATGCAAGGCTCGGGTTTGACCAGCGATGGTGGTCCNCACCCCGGATTTGTCCCAGTAGGCCAAGCCTCCATACTGCACGAACGCCATGCCGCTGAGTTGAGAACCTAACTTCAAGCCGACGACTTCGGGCTTGACCTCCAGGCGAACCCATTTGCCCTTCGGNGGCAGGTCACCTATCGGTCGATGGTCAGGTTTATCTGTACCAATTGCACCGAATCCGATTTTGTCTTCGCCCCAAAAGGCACGGTGGTTCCAATCCCCGTCGTTGAATTGTAGCATTACCGTTTGTGGCGGATTGTCAGGATCCAACCAAACGTAAGCAAATAGCTGCTCACCCTCACTAAGGATGANTTTTTTCCTGGCCTCAGAAAAATGGTGCTGAACCACCGCATTGCCGATTTGCCGCCGTGAAAATTGGCCACTAAACACGGGGGCATCGCTCTTATCAACAAATTGCCACTTACCCTGGGTTTTGCCGCCGTTATTCTGTTTATCGTCGATCCAACCGAAGTCGACGAGTTCTTGGGAAGAGAGATCTTTAACCGTCTGAATTTCCCATCTTTTCTGCGAATCGGCCAATTCCAGTGCGTTATATTCGGCTTGCCTCTTCTCTAATTCTCGTACTAAGCGGTCATGCTCAGCCTGTTGAGTTTCGTCCAGGATGCGAACGATCGGTTCTCGTTTACTGTTNCCACCGTAAACGCCCACCTCTTTGATGTCGGCGAAGAATGCGGCCAAACGATAGAAATCTTGGGTGGTGTAGGGATCAAACTTGTGATCGTGACACTGGGCGCAACCCATGGTGGCTCCTAACCAAACCGAAGCCGTGGTGCGAACCCGGTCTGCAGAATAGATGGCCAGATACTCCTTGGCTTGGGCTCCGCCTTCTGCTGTGGTTTGATTGAGACGGTTGTAACCTGCTGCGACCTTTTGCCATACTGTCGAATTATCCAGGAGGTCGCCAGCTAAGTTTTCCCGTGTAAACTGATCGAAAGGCATATTCTCATTGAAAGCACGAATCACATAATCTCGGTACGGCCAAACGCTGACGTCTTCGTCCGAATGATAGCCGGTGGTGTCTGCATAGCGAACCAGATCCAGCCAATAGAGTGCCATGCGCTCGCCGTAGTGTGGAGAATCCAGCAACCGTTCAACGATCTTTTGGTACGCCTCCGGACTGTCGTCCTCAACAAAGGCTTCCACATCTTCGTAAGCTGGTGGGAGACCTGTTAGATCGAAATTCAAACGACGGATCAGTGACTGTTTGTCAATTGTTGGTGATGGCGTAATCCCCTCAGATTCCAATCGGCGTTGGATAAAATGGTCAATTTCGTTCTTCGGCCACGACCGGTTGTTAACAGATGGTAGTTCCGGCCTCTGCGGCGGGGTATAAAGCCAGTGGTCTTCCCATTTTGCTCCTTCTGTAATCCATTGTTTTAGCAGAGCGATCTCTTCCGCTGTCAATTTGCGATTGTGGCTAGCCGGTGGCATTCGCTCGGTTGAATCTGGATGTGTAATCCGTTGAACCAGTTTGCTTTGATCTGGCCGGCCTGGAACAATGACAGACCCTTCAGTTTGCCCGCTCAAGGCACTAGTTTCCATATCCAAGCGCAAGTTGGCTTGTCGCTTTTTAGCGTCCGGGCCGTGACACGCATAACACGTATCGGATAGGATCGGACGAATGTCGCGATCGAATTGCAGTCCTGTTTTTGGCATGGAGACAACGGGCATTCCAAGAATTCCAACTACCACTAATAGACTTAGGAACCAACTGAAAACTTGAACTAAGATCAACCTCATGATTTTTCTCTTACTCTATATCGCTACTATTTTTTGCGACGTCGTTTACGCTTGGGTTGGTTTGCACGCGGAATCTGATTTTTGGTGGTTTTTGCTTTCTGCATAAGCGGCATAATCGAAGCCGCCGGTTGACTTCGCTCTAAGGCCGTAGCCATCAACTTCATCGGTTTGTCGATGTGGTTAAAAAAGTGCCGATAACCTTGGCAGAGATAGTTTAATCCGTCTTCACCATCTGGCGTTTTGATAAATCGGTTCTTGGGACAACCACCATTGCACATAAACTTAACTTCGCAATCCAGACAGTATTGAGGTAGTGTGTCTTGCTTATCTTGGCCGAATTTAACCTGAAAATCAGATTCGATCATCTCCTGCATCGTTTGCTCCACCACATTGCCAACCAGATATTCCGGAGAGACGTAGTGATCACAACTGTATAGATCTCCGTTATGTTCCAAAGCCAGCGCATTGCCACAGGTTTGGTTGAAAATACAGAGGCTGGGATTATAACCCAACCAGGCCTCCAAAGCAATGTCGAAGATCTGAATAAAAATCTTTCCTACATCTTTCTGGACCCACTCGTCGAAAATGGCAACCAGAAAGTCGCCATATTGTTTGGCACCGACGGACCGGGGCGAAACAGCCTCACCATCCCCAAAGTGTTCAACAATTGGGATAAACTGCATGAATTCAACGCCCAACGACTTGATATAGTTGTAGATCTCCAGCGGTTTTTGGGCATTATGATCGTTGACTACACAGAGAATGTTGAACTCGACTTGGTGTTTCTGCAGATACCTGATACCTCGTACCACATTGTGGTGTGAAGGGCGCCCCTGCTTATCGAACCTGTACTTATCGTGTAGTTCAGGCGTACCATCCAAACTAATTCCGAGCAGAAAGTTGTTCTTTTTGAAGAACTTGGCCCAATCGTCGTCGATCAACGTTCCATTGGTTTGTAGGGTGTTTTGAATCGTCATGCCCCGCCGTTGATACTTTCTCTGATACTCCATTGTCCGCTCAAAAAAAGGTACCCCCATTAGCGTTGGCTCACCCCCTTGAAAGGCAAACACGACTTCGTTAGTTGGCTGCGTCTCTATATACTGTTGGACGTAATTTTCCAGCACTGAATCCTCCATGCGAAAGGATTTGGTCTCTGGATACAGATCTTCTTTTTCTAAATAGAAACAGTATTCACAATCGAGGTTGCAGATGGGACCAATCGGCTTGGTCATCACATGGAACGGTTGTTGGGTTTTCATTTCTCTCCCTATTCGTATCGGAAGTGAGCTGGGCAATTCTGGGTTTTTGGATGTTACTGCCAAATATATCAAAGATAGTGGATTTCTTCAAGCGAATGAGTCGATGATTTTTTGCGATCTGAGAGACAGGCGGATGGGACTTGATTTGTATTACGGCCGTTTCGATTCTCCTAACAGGTCGACGATGCCTTGTTGAATGATTTCTTCCACTGATAGGTCGAGTGACAAGCGCCTAGTGGACGAAGCCTCGTAGCCGCCGGCAGAGCCTACAGCCGTAGGCTTCCCCCGTAGCTACATAGCCCAGACTTCCAACTGGTACTCGGCAAACATTTCACCGGGGAAATTGTTGTAATCGTGGCTGACCACCTTTGGCTACGGCCAGCATACAAGATAGGCTTGTATTTTCTGCCTCCTTGGCTAGCAACGACTCACGCTCCTTTATAGTCGGAATACGAGAAGGCCGGGTCAGCTTCATTGCCTGTGCTTTGAATGGTACACTGGCGTTATACTTTCAGATCCAGCGAGGGCCAGCGACAGCCCGGCTGTGTTCCCATCCTTGAGGGTAGTTAGCTGGTTCCCGAAATTCCTTTACCAGCTTTGGTTTGAGGCATAGTCGGCGGTCATTTTTTGACTATTAAATTCGGCCTCGATGATTTCGCTATTTTGTGGCGATTCCAACCCTCTTGACTGTCAAGCGCGTGGTGTACTTGTAGACTCCGACTTTTGTGGCTCCATTTTTATGGACTTGGCTGAACTTCTACGCGATTACTGACGGCCGCTAACAACCGGACTTTATTTTATTTTAATAATGTGGCCTATAAAGTGCCAGAAAAAAGTATGTGCTCGTATTTATTTTTTCACGAAGTGAAGACTAAAGATAAAATTGGTTGGTTGTGGGTAAGAGGGGAAATTCAGGAAAAGGCAGAATTTGGCAGTTAATTTCGTCGTTATTGATGTTATTGAGCATTTCAGATAATGATAAATCACTATAACTTTAAAAGTAAGTTTGAATTGATAAACATTTGGGAGTTAGCTAATGAAAAGATTAGCATTTTTGATAGTATTGGTTTTAGCAGTGTTATTGGCATCAAGTGCTGATGTATCAACAGAAACCATATTTGGTTCTAATTTCTAATCAGAGTCTAAGCTCCGTATGGTCTGAGCCAAAGGCGATAACTGCGGGCGAAACACCACTACTAAAACCTAAAAAACTATAAGTTGCACACTTGGTGAAAGTGCACGAAATGGTGAGATGACACTAATGAAGAGGAAAACGAGCAATACTACTATACGGATAATGACCTATAATATTCATCACGGCGAAGGAGTGGATGGGCATATTAATCTTGATCGCATTGCTACACTGATTCATTCTGCCAACGTCGATCTCGTTGGATTACAGGAGGTGGATCGGCATGCTGATCGATCCCACAATCTTGATATGATAAAAACCCTCGCTCATTTAACTAGCATGAATTGGGCGTTTGGCAAGAATCTCGAATTACAAAATGGTGACTATGGCAATGGAATCCTCACTCGTTTTCCTATTTTACATCAGAAAAACCTGTATTATAAAATGGTTAAATCGTCAGAACGTCGTGGTTTACTTCAAGTGGTAATAAACATTAACGATCAAGAAATTGTATTTATGAATACTCATATCGATCATCACTTAGATAACGCTGAATCCATTTCGAATGTTAGGCAAATCCGGGCATCTGCTAATTCCTATGATGGCAAACCAATAATTATTTCCGGAGATTTTAACAAAACACCCGAAAGCCGGATGATTAAGAAGATGGAACTTGATTTTATAAATGCCGCAAGTACAATTAGCCAACCAGTTTTGACTTACCGATCTACCAATCCAAAGACTCAAATTGACTACGTTTTCACCTCGAAGGATTGGAAAATTCAATTTATAGCAGTGCCTTACTCCCTCGCTTCTGATCATCTACCCCTTATTGCCGGGATTTCTTTGGATGAAATGTGAAGATTAAATTAAAGGAAGTTACGGATCTGAGTTTAATAGAATCTAAGCACCGTATGGTCTGAGCCAAAGGCGATAACCGTAGGCGAACACCACTATTAAAACCTAAAAAACTATAAGTTGGTATCCAATTGAGGTTCAATCTTTGCTGGGCTTTGTTGTTGTTGGTTGTTTTTTTGACCAACAGGCCGTCAACAAAAGTATTGATATAATTGAGAATGAAGTGATTATCGAGGAAGCAAAAACTTTCCGACAAAAGGACAAGTTTTACGGGAAAAGGGTCGACGGCGAAACCAAATGGTTGGCCGCTGGATTTCATCGCTTGACTGCGTTTAAACAGCTCGGACAGGATGAGGTTGAGGTTCGACCCGGCACTCGTCACGATGCTATTGATTTCGCTTGCATCGATAACACCACACACGGGTTGCTTCGCAGCAATAAAGGTAAACGGGCGATGGCGAACGAGTTAGGTCTGGCCCGCCAGAAGGTTAGCAACTGGAGGCACAATGACACTGTATTTACGGCTAGATTCAATGCTGAAAGGCAGGTGGCTTGGTCGACGCATCGTGAAAGGTTACGTTCTCTGATCTCAAGCGGTCGATTTCTGGCCTTAGATCTGGGGAGGGAAAGAATTAGGCGGGCATCAGCCGTCCACATTCTGAAGTCCGTGGATCTTTACGACCAGGAGCATGAAACAGTTGAGGCCGACTGAGCCAGAGGACGTCGGGCAGGTGTGGCAGGCTAAGGATGATCTTTGTGGAGAAAGCTAGGGTGTAACCAGTATCTTTAGAGGAGGACATGTCCAAGATGGCAGATTGAAAAATATTCAGGGATCCCAGCGGCTTACACCGAGAAACATAGTTAGTACAATGTTGAATGTTTCTATTGTTGCTGGCGGTTAGCCTGTGGAAAGACCTGAGGCTTTACGAATAGCAGGATGCATTTTAGACTGGTGTCGATTCGATTTAGTTAGCACCGACAGGGTGCTTTGTATTTAATTGAGTTGTAATTGATAAAGACGTTTCTGATGCGAATATTTGGTTTTTTTGTTATAGCTGTTTCTATTAATTTAACTGTTTTAAGCGCATTTTTTAGCTTGCCGTTACCAACCGGGCTGAAGAGCGTAATTGAGACCGCAAGTCTTATCTGCATCATGGGCCCGGTGATAGGTGGTTGCCTGATAGCCTATGGTTCAGAGTGGAGTATGGCCTTTAGCCAGCCCCCAGTCAAGAAGAGGCTACTATTGCTATTGGTGTCTATAAACTAGCCATTAGGGTTCTATCGGAGCAAGTTTAATGTATGGAGATTACGTCTGGTTGGATTGCCATACTTGGCAGTATGAGTGGTGACAGTGGGGGGGTATAGATATCGATTTGGGGACACCGCCAGCGGGTGTACACGGCAGGCTACATTAAGGCGCTTATCAAAGCGATCAACAACCCCTAATCTACAGATACCCTTTTTTCATTCCTATTCAAAGGAGTACAATGAAAGACCAACCGAATATCATTTACATTGTCTGTCACGGTCTGGAACGGATGAAGGCTGTTACGATCATGGATTTCAATCCTCCAATCTTTCTCGATTCGCAAGCCAGGTCGCGAAGTTTAATGCCACCTTCTATGCTTCCCTCGCTTGCAACCCATCACGCGCCTGTACCTGGACGGGTCAGTATGCGCATACCAAGGAGACACTTAAATGGAGATAACGATTCAAGCCGCGGAGCTTGACAATGAGAGACTGTCCGAACCCCACCTGGATAAAGCCCTCCAAGCACTCCGCCTCGACGGTTACGTGATTCTGGAGAACATCGTTGACCACACGCATCTCGATATCCTGCGTGAGCGGATGGATGCCGATTCACAGAAACTGATTGCCATCCAACAGTGGGGTGGTGCGGGTCGGCTCACCGGACATCTGCAACAAGGGCCACCACCGTTTCCACCTTATGTTTTCCGCGACATTGTCGCCAATCCGTTTGTTGTCCAAGTCACCAAGGCATTGCTCGGTGAGGGGGTGTTCAACAGCTTCTACAACGGGAATACCAACTGTTCTGGTAGTGTGCAACAACCCCTGCATGCCGATGGCAGGCATCTGTGGAGCGGGATGAAGGTGGCACATCCGATCGCCAGCGTGGCGGTCAATATTTCACCATTGAACGTGACAGAAGAGAACGGAAGCATTGAGCTGTGGCCGGGCTCTCATCTTAATACAGATGTTGACAGACGGATTGATGAGTCAACCGAAGTTGCACGACGAGAAATCAGCCCACCGATTCGCGGAAATACGAAGAAGGGAAGTGCGCTGATTCGAGACGTTCGGCTTTGGCATCGAGGTGTGCCAAATGAGTCGGATAGGCCCAGACACATGATTGCGATGATTCATAATGTGAGCTGGCTTCAACGGGAAAGGCGCCTGCAATTCGGCAAGGGTTGCGAAACCGAGTTTGAAAATAGCGACCTGGATGCGAACGCTGATTTTGTGGATTCAGAATATGATTATCTAAGTCGTGAGAGTCCAAATTATCGAGCCTTTGTGAACAAACCACCGCGTTGACATCATGCGGGTTGAAGAAAGTAACGTCCCAAACTATCTAGGTCACAGCATGCTAATTTTTCGGGAAGGTAGCTATAAGATGAAAGTAACGAGGTGTATTCCACTACTCCGCACACCATTGTCATTGATTATTGACGACTCGTGTCCGGTTATCAATAAGGCATATTACTGGATTCAGCAGCGACACGATTGACGAATGCGAAATCGACCCAACTCCCCACCCGGTGGCCGGGAGGCCCACTACGACAAATTAGCATCCATGCCTCGCACAATTCCCGCTAACTTTACGGGGAAGTGAGGCAAGTGGTGCGGTGAACAGGGAATTAAAGGAAAGTTTAGTCTAAATTCCTTTTCCTGCCGGAATGTGTCGAATCGACGTGGGTTTCGATGGCTTTCCACAACGTGAGCGGACCGACTAGTTGCGTGTGACGAAAGAGATTATCTGGAAGAATTTCACATCACTCCGGAAATGCTAACCCACATCCACGTGGTCGATCTCAAAACATGGCAACTTACTAAAGAATGGGAGCAAGGCGAATGGGTTGCGCCACCGGTTGAAAAGCTGAACGATTACATCACGACGATGGTTCTCCCCTTGTGGGGTATCATAACATAATCAATTAATGGTTTCTTCTAGACTCTTCCACCGATTTAAACTATTCCCTTTTTCCCTGATCCAGCGAGGGTTTCAACGGTTCTCAACACGCTATAACAGCCACCATTCCGTGTCATCAAGTGTGCCTTTTTTGGGGTCTTTGTTTCGCCGATCTGTAAATGTAATTATAACGAAATTCGGGTGGGGATTCACTGTTTTTGAAAGGTCGACATTGACAAACCAAACCGTTTGATTTATAAGAGAGTATCAAGACCAACCTAAATCGGGTTTTTCAGTAACATTAGTCAGTATCCGTTAGTTTTTTGCTCAACGGTTAGATGTCGAATAATGGGAGCGGCCTGTCAATCGGAGAATAACGATGAATGAGCAGAAAGGTGTTTTTAGACTGGCAATTCCAATGGTTTTGCTGCTTGGGTTGTTTGGATTGGTCGCAGATGCTCAGGAAACTCAACAACAGGTTGATTGACTAATCAAACAATTGCAGGATCAGAAGGCACTAGAGAAGGATAGGAACACCCGAAGCATTAGAAGCAATCAAGAACTTAGACAGGTGAAACACAGTCCGTGATAGTATTTCTACACCTAGACGGATCAGTATTCAGAAACCAGAAAAATGGTCATTCCGGAATAGTAGAATCAAAAACTGTAGTTAAAGAAAAGGGAGCATCTTTTGAACGTTCCCCTTTTTTGTTTCTATTGCCAACTTGTCCTTGGACTGCAACCTTATCTCACCCCACCCAATCCCAAAAGTCTATTTCCCTCCAACTGCTGAAAATCCAATTTCATATAAATAGAGGCAGTTGATTATTTCAGCAGTAACTAAGCACACCAAAAGAGAGGGAAATGAAATGAGCAGAAATTGGCACAGCCAAGGCAGTAAGAAACTGCATCAGGCAAGGATCAGTCCAGAATTGAGACGATTCATTCGCACATTGGCGATCTTCGAGATACAGCGATCAGTGCTATCACCGAGCAAGCAGTCAGATGTATGTCAACAAGAACAAAGAGATCATTCGTGACTATCATTTGACTCAGGCAGCAGGGGGGAAATAATGATGGATCAATACCGAATAGAGATTGGTCGGCAAGACTGTCTCACCTAAAATGACACAACTGCACTAACCGAATCAAATATTCACTT
>PACG01000125.1 GCA_002699335.1 Candidatus Poribacteria bacterium | reverse complement strand
GGTATGTGTCCGGTAAATCTGGGCAACCGGCACTNGGAGCGATGGTGTCCCATTGCTCCGGGCTTAATACTTCCGATCGATGACTCATAGCTAAAACCTCCTATGAGCCATAAAATACATCGTATTGGTCAACCTGACCTGATGAAATGACTTCTAGTAATAGGTTTACAACTGGGCATCAGAAAAAAATCATTTTTGAAGAAACCTGCAAAATCTCGATCAAAAAAAGGGGAGATAATAAGAAAACCGGATACAATCTCCACCTAGTGATGAATGAGGGTGAAAAAAGAGTCATAGAAAGCACGGATCTAATAGTTGAAGCACTTCTTAGTAACAACCGAGAAAACACAAGCGAAGGGTGTAGAGGTCCAGCGACATGATAATTAATCATCATCGATAAAGTTTGATTCGACTGGCATGGCGGTATTATCGAACCTATTTTGGTGGTAATCGTAGGGCTGGTAGCCATCATTTTCTCGTATCTGGTCAGCTTGAAATGGAAAAATTTCTTCAAACGGTAATCAGTCTACCACGAATATAGAGAGAGCTAAAGGCCATTGCAGAGGTGACCGCTGTGTAGCTTGTGGCTAATATGACGGGCGTAGAGCATTCCGTTAGCAAACTGCTCTCAGACTAAATCACCTAGTTAAAACTCATTGTGTTGGGCCGAGAAAAATAAAGACATTTGAGATGATAATNGCATGCTTCCGTGATATTGTATAGNCTAGGACAGCCAAAGAGTATGGTCATCATCAAGAAGCATATTCACGTAGATGGGCGAAGGAGTCATTCATGAATCGATTTTCAAGTGTGTCGAATATAATTTTGCTGTCTATTCTATTCATATATCTAAATATTTCAGCAGCAGCAGAAATGTTGGAACAAACGAAACCAGATTCCCAACGGTGGAAAGGCAACCTCTATACACACTCGTTCTGGCGCGATGGGAATGAAAATGATTGTTAGTTGGTATGCTGAAAACGGTTACAATTTTTTAACCCTGTCTGATCATAATATCTTATCAGTAGGTGATAAATGGATTGAGTCTTCCAACAGAGGTAGAATCATAGAAAATGCATACCAGAAATACTTAGCCAAGTTTGGGCCAGATTAGGTGGAAACCGAGGCAGGTATAGAGCGGGGCGAAAAGTTCGTTTAAAACCGTTTAACGAATTTCGTTCACTTTTTGAATCCCCGGGTAATTTTTTATTGATGTAAAGCGAGGAAATTACTGCACGATTCATTAATATTCCCGTTCATCTAAATGCGACCAACCTCTATCGATTTATTGCGCCCAAAAGTGGGAAATCTGTTCGTGAAGTAATTCAAAACAATGTTGATGCTGTTTACCAGCAAAGACAGGAAATTGGCCGCCCAATTTTAGTGCATGTGAATCATCCAAATTTCGGTTGGGCCTTGACAGTGAAAGNCATTGCTTCAGTTAAAAATGAAAATTTTCGAAGTCTATAACGGTCCATCCTGCGGTGAGAAACTATGGAACTCAGAACCACATCAGTACAGAAAAAATGTGGGATCAAATCTTGACTCATCGTTTGATAAATGGAACAGGTGAAATAATATATGGCATAGCAACTGATGANGTACATAATTACCATCAATACTAAATAGATAAAAGCAATCCCGGTCGCGGTTGGGTAATGGTTAAGGCAACTCATCTCAGTGCCGAGTCAATAATAAAAGCGATGGAAAGCGGAGGCTTCTACGCTTCTACAGGTGTGAAGATAAAATCAATCGAAATCGGTCAAACATTTTACAGAATCGAAATTGAGCCAGAAGGTGAAACATCCTTCATTACTCAATTCATCGGTACGATAAAAAAAGACATTCCCACCTTAGAGGATTTTGACAGTCGGAAGGGAACCCCTAAAAATGATAGTTTGATTGGAAGAGATCTTGCGGTGAAACAAGGTGTCAAGGTCCAGTATGATTTTAATGGCGATGAGCTCTATGTAAGAGCCAAAGTGATTTCTTCAAAAAAAGAAGAAAAATCCTTACAGTGAAAATGAGTTTGAAACCGCCTGGTTGCAGCCAATAGAGTTATTATCTAAATANNCCTGCTATCTGGAAAGACCGATTTATTCAGACTGACTCCGCAATACTTTTTTATCATAGTTTCAAGTCGGATATCTGAGAGACAGTGTATTAGCTTCTTTTTTAAGCCCAGTTCTTATTGCTTGATGCAAGCTAAAGCAAACAATTCTTAGAAGGAGCGTTCATAACACCAGAAAACCTTTTACCCTGATTGCGCCCTCTGTAAATTGGCAAGGAATAAATTTCCCTCTAGAATGGTGCTAAAAGATACAGCACATAAGGCTGAACAATTTCTCAATAAAGGATGAATACGGACGGTAGGAAAATAAAACCTGCGAAACACGTCCACTTACTGTGCAGGCTGCGAACCTGTGCTGTGAGCTACNCCCTAGATAATTGCCGATTCCTGTATGAAGATCATATAACGGAGCAATGATCGAAGAACTAACTGAGGCGACGAAATTATTTGATGGTTTTGGTGACGACGGCTACCAGATTATTGCTCACAGTTTCATGCCACCTTAGCCATCTTGAAGGAATGGTTCCGTGAATTGGGGTATTTATCACGTATATGCACGTTGCCCCGAGAGGAAAATGGAAAATGTACTCGGTTGAATAGAAACCCCTCTCATGTCGAGGAAGCACTCCACATCATGTGCGAAGAGGGATTCTGTAGNTCATTCACACTCGAATCACTCATGTTTCCCATAAACTCCCCTTCAGATGATGAAGGCGTGACAGAAGAAAAAGCGCAGTTGCTAAAAAAACACATATACAAGCAGGCGGGATTTGGCACCTATAGTAAAACTAAGGCTCGATAAATTGTCCAAATTATGTTGCGCACCAATTGTCATAGAAAGCGGTAGTTTTCACCCTCGCTTTCACTTTACCTTCCCACGTCCCTCAATTGGCCAGATGGCCTCAACCTGCCCCCCACGCACGGCAATTAGTTCGTCATGCAGGTTGCTGGTCATACCTTGGTGGACCGGGATTACTGATAGCTGTTCGCCAACCTGGAAACGGTGCGACGATCCGCTCACATCGATATGGCCGTGCTCGACCGACATACCGTAAATTTCAACCTCCGGCTGCTCGATTATATAGCCGTAGGGTATGGGTGGATAGCTGGTGAACGTCTTCATCCCACCATCGATGATGATGCGGTTAGCGACAGGCGTGCTTACCACCGTGACGATCATNCGAAGCGCACAAGTTTCGGGGTTAACCGTCTCCGGCCCAACGCGCCGCATACCTTCATAGATGTAAGAACCAGAACGAGTCTCTGTGCAACCAATCTGTTTGGAATGTGCCTCATTACCGGTGNCACCACCGCTGACCATGGAGACTGAAATACTANCTCTCTGGAGCAACTCCAAGGTCTCATCAATAAATGGTTTCGCTTCCAGCCGACTCGGATAGGTCATGACACCCTGAAAATCGAGGCATGGTAGATCGACAATGGTTTGTGCCAATGCCAACACTGCCTGCGGTGACTGAACCCCGCAGCGTTTGGAACCGGTGTCCATCTCGACCACTATTTGAACGGTAACACTGTCTTTCCGGGCTTGCTCCGACAACCCTCGGGCCGTGATTTCGGAATCAATTGCTACCGTGATGGTGGCTTGTCTAGCTAGCTGCATGAGCCGTTTTAGCTTGGGTTTGCCCACGATATTGTAGGGGATCAGGATATCGTCGATGCCAACTGCCCCCATTGCTTCGGCCTCACCTACTTTCTGACAGGTAATGCCCCGTGCACCAGCCTTGATCTGCATCTGCGCGATTTGTGGAACTTTGTGGGTTTTGGTGTGAGGGCGCAGTGGAATATCCAGATTCTGACAAAGCGCGGCCATCTGCGCGATGTTGCGTTCCAGAATATCCAAATCAACCGTGAGAGCAGGGGTGTCGAGTTCTGAGATGTACATAAAAATTGTCCTTTATCGGTTGTTAAGTTCTATAGCATACGCAGGCGTAATTTACTGCCGTTGTAAGTTATGTTATGAAACAGGCTAGGCTAAAAAGGACGACGGCCCCAACTCTATGAGGCTCCTAATTTGGAATGATAAATACCATGGAAACAAATTTACCCTCGATGTCGATCGATTAAAGTCGGGGCGTAGCTAACAAGATTGTGCTGTATGGGAACCGTATTGCTGATGGCACGAAAAAGAGGTAGATTTCTTCAGACTGTACCTGCGGGACGATTGAGCAGATAGTGGAGATAGTAAGTTGTTAGTTCTAGTTTTATCGATACTCGAATGCACTCTATTGTTCCTTTAATGATGATTGATAGTCGCTCGTTGTCGGAAATCATTTTTGATGGTGCAACAACTCTTAATATTATCCTCAGGCATATTGTAGATTAGATACACTTCTAGGGTTTATCAATATCTATTAATCTATTTTCCCGTATATCGACAATTTCCGGTAAGATTACCGCTAGGCTATTAACCTCGCTATTACTCACGGGATTTCAAACCATGTTGGTTTAATGGAAGTTGGAAAAATCCGACCGGGTGATAGGCACTCGTTACTTCTTATTTTAACGACGGGTAGTAGTTGTAGTTGCTATTATTGGTTGAACCAAAACCGAGTCACCAAGGGACAGGTTGCAGATCTGGCTAGCTGAACCCTGATTGACCGAGATCTCCAGATAGTCAAAACTGCTGATGAGTGCTAATGTTGTGCCAACAGGTACAGTACTGTAGGATTCACTGAGTCGAGAAATTTGCTGATCCCGAAAGTTAATCTGTAATTTTAATTCTGGGTCGATTATCTGCAAATGCTGATGCCCAATGTTTGTAATTGCATTGCCGAAATGGTCAATCCAGATAATTTCACCCTTAATCTGGGATTCACTGATATCCGGTTTCGCCAACTGGAGATGACGTAGATCCGTTACTAGTGGCCCAAATTCAGACATCGGTATTCCGTTCGCCAGATGCGCGGCCACTGGTGCGAAAATATCGCGACCATGAAAAGTATGACTAACTTGAGGCAAAAAGTAGGTCTTGTTTTGAATGGCGACAGAAGCCTCTATCGGTGCTTGTTGTACGACTAAAGTCAACAGGCCATTATCAGGGCAAACGAAGGTGTGATTTTCAACCTGGCAGATGATGGATCGGCGCTGACTGCCAACTCCTGGGTCAACTACGATCAAGTGGATGGTTTCGGGCGGAAAGTAGGCGTAAACACTGGACAATTGCAAAGCTGCCGCGCAAATATCTTGAGCTGGAATCCGGTGAGTCAGATCTATCATCTTTGCTTCTGGACAGATTGATAAAATAACCCCTTTCATTGCCCCAACGTAAGTATCTTGTTCACCAAAATCGGTCATTAAGGTAATAATTAGGTGTGGTATCCGGCATGTCGGTTTGTGAACTTCTGGCTCAACCGCTCTATGATACTGCTAAGACCTAGTTGAGTCAATAACATCTTTTGGCTCTGAATATTTTTGAACTTGATACTGAGGTGTGTTAGAATACAACTACTTGGCCTAGGTACTTTTGACTCGATGGAACAGGGCTTAGGAACTTTGGATGCGCAAAAAACAGAACCTTGACGATTTAAGCAATGTTCGCTTCCGAGATCGGGAAGACGAAGTTGACCAGGATCAAGAGCCTGGCGACGATGAATCGTACGCTATTCCCCGTTCATTAATGCTGGTTAATCAGTTAATTTACGTTACTGATGAGGATGATATGCGTCGGTCAGCCCTCCTGCAGTTACGTCAATCAATTATGGAAGACGAAGCGACCTTCCACGAAGCACGTGAAACCATTGAAGAATTTCAAGAAGCAATTGATAAACTGACGGCCCCCGCCAACCGAATTGGGACACTGATTGGCCTACCGACCAAAGAAACGGCTCATGTGATTGCCGGTGGCACCGAATATTACACCAACATCGATATAGCCGTCGATCTTTCTGAGTTGAAAATCGGTTATAGTGTCTTGCTGAATGAGGCTTATGTGTTGATTGGTCACCTCGGCTATGCGCAAGCAGGTCCGATTGTCAAAACGGTGGATCTACTCCCGGATGGTCGAATACAAATCGGACAAGAGCAAGGGTTAAACTCATCCGTTCTCCAGCGGTCAGCCGAGCTAGCGAATGTCAAACTTAAAAACGGTGATCAAGTGCGAGTTGATCCGAATTATCGGATTGCAATCGAGAAGATCGATAGCCAAGAGACTCAAGAATACTATGTCGACGAGGTGCCTGAAGTACCGTGGTTAAAAATCGGGGGCCACGAAGATGCAATCCAGCAAATCAAAGATGCCGTCGAGTTACCGGTACTTCATCCAGAACTTTTTGAGCAGTTCGACTTTTCTTTACCCAAAGGGTTTCTCCTTTATGGACCACCAGGTTGTGGAAAAACCCTGATTGGTAAAGCTACGGCTTATAATCTGACGCAACAACTGAAATCCGAATCCGACCTAGATGTCGAAGGCTGTTTCCTCCATATTAAAGGCCCCGAAATCTTAAATATGTGGTTGGGTGAATCTGAGCGGAAAGTCCGTGAAATTTTCCAGATCGCAAGAGAGAAACGCACCGAAGGGTATTTCCCATTCATCTTTATTGACGAGGCGGAATCGATTCTTGGCACTCGCCGGTCGCTACGCTCGCACAACATCTCGAACACTATAGTGCCGATGTTTTGCGCAGAAATGGATGGCATTGAGTCCTTACAAGATGTGGTCATCATCCTAGCTACCAATCGTCCAGATCTAATTGATCCGGCCATCCTCCGCCCGGGTCGAATTGATCGCAAGATCAAAGTCAAACGGCCTGACCACTTGGCAACCAGAGATATTTTCCGGATCTACTTAACACCAGATCTACCGTTGAGTCCAGAACTTCTAACAGCACATACTAGCCCAACCGATTCGTCATCCCTAATCAGAGCTGAGGACATGGATGCCCAAGTGGCCATCAACAGCGTCGTCGATTTGGTTTCAGAACAGATGTTTGCCCGGAACAACGAGAACCGATTTATAGAGGTATCCCTGCGGAGTGGCCGGCGTGAGGTTCTTTATCGAGGTGACCTATGTAGTGGTGCCATCGTTGCCTCAATTGTTCAGCGAGCCAAAGAATCAGCTATCAAACGTGCTATTGAGACGAAAGGCCAGGAACTTGGCATCAGATTAGCTGATCTAGAACAGGCCATTGAAGACGAATACCGTGAAAACGATATTTTCCCCACTACCGATAGTGTGGAAGATTGGCTGCAGCTAATCGACTATGAACCGGAAAATGTGGTTAAAATCGCACCGATTCGACCAGAAAAGGGCAAACGCCGCCAGAGCACTGTAACTGTTATTTGAGACTGGAGCATCTAAACCTTGAGTAGACTTTTTGGGATTGAAACCGAATATGGTATTGCGGTCGAAGGTCAACCCGACACTGACCCTGTGCAACAGTCAGTTGAGTTGATTAAAAGTTATCGTTCCGACGATTTTCGTCCAATGTGGGACTATCGAGGTGAAGACCCGTTTCGGGATGAACGAGGGTTTCGAGCAGAAGTTTTACATGAACACCCGGATGAAAAAGCGTACCAGGAGCAGGATCAGCAACGCTCCGAGTCCTTTGTCGAAATTAAGGGAGACCGGATCTTGACCAATGGGGCGCGACTCTACAACGACCATGCTCATCCAGAATACTCAACGCCTGAATGTCAGAACCTGTTTGAACTAGTCGCTCATGATAAAGCCGGCGAACGTATTTTGCGACAATGTGCAGAACGTCGGAGAGAAAGCTCTGGACAACAAGTAGAACTCTATAAAAATAATACCGATTTCTCAGGGCATAGCTACGGTTGTCACGATAACTACCTAATGCAACGGCAGGTGCCGTTTGACTATTTAAAAGAGAGTTTGTTGCCCTTTTTGGTAACCCGGCAGATCTATGCCGGGGCCGGTAAAATTGGCATCGAATCTGAGTCGGGAATGGAAAGCTTTGGTTGCTTTCAGTTAGCGCAACGTTCCGATTTTTTTCATGTGGAAGTTAGCGTTGATACTATGCACAGGCGTCCGATCTTTAATACGCGCGACGAACCTCATGCGGACCCGGCCAAATATCGTCGGTTACACGGGATCGCAGGCGATGCTAATATGTCGGAGTATGCCACCGCACTCAAAATTGGGACAACAGCATTAGTCATAGATCTAATCGAAAGACGGTTGATTCCAGAACGATTCGCCATTGCAGATCCAATCCAGACTATCAAAGATATCTCCCGGGATCAGACTTACAAGTGGGAGTTCAAACTACGGAACTGTTTGACCACTTCTGCTGTAGATATGCAAAGTGAGTACCTGAATTTAGCACAAAAACACCTCGATCCTTCGATAGGACAAAATGATTGGATCTTAGCTGAATGGGAAGCCACACTCAGCCAACTGCAAGCTGAGCCAATGGAGTTGTCAGATCGGCTTGACTGGGTTGCAAAAAGATGGCTACTGGAAACTTTTGCGGAAGAAGAAGGAGTTGAGCTGGACGATCCGTGGCTACAAAGCCTAGATTTAGCTTACCACAACATCGATCCCGAAATCAGTCTCTACTACGGATTAGAAGCACAAGGCATAATGCGCCGGTTGGTCACTGATCAACAAATTGAATATGCCATCCACAATCCACCAGCGGATACCCGAGCCTATTTTCGCGGTACTGTCCTCAACCGCTTCGGCAATTATGTGGAATCCATTCAATGGGATCACATCACCCTCAAATCTAATCAAAGAGCTAAGGTGCCAGCTGGAGAAAATAGTTTGCCATCATCACGCCGAATAGTTAACAATCCGGGTACTTCAGCCAATAATCTCTCAACTATCAACATGAACGATATGGCAGATACGGAAACAGCTAATCAATACAACAGACTTCTCGATCAGTCGGAAACAGTTGAAGAACTGATCGCTGGAGCCAACGAAATTTCTGAAGTCAATCGACCTTCCACTTAACAAGGAGAGAGGAGTAGAAGTGAACAATTTTTCGCCTCTACTCAAATCATATATTGCAGAGGCTACAATTTTCTTTTTTATCATGTTAGTAATAAAAACGAAAACCGGAGGACAATTAAATGGATAGACATTACCTTAACCTCGAAACTTCGATTTTATTTCGGGAGCGAAAACAACGATCCACAAAACCTTTTCTCCCAGATGATAGCGGGGATGACGACGGCCCCAAACGCCCAAAAATTGATAAGCCAGACACCAAAGAGTTGATGCGTCGGATGCGTCGGGTTGATAAAGACCAGTCTAAACGCTATCGCCAGAGAACCGGAGAATAACCCAAACGATATGGATGGAGAGTTGGAAGTGAATAAGGCTCGACGCTCCACTCTCTATTCCCCATTCAAAACCTGGATATGCACACCAATAGGCAATCTCCCAACCCGGAAGACTTGAAGCCTGCCCAGCATGTGTTAGATCAAGTGGTTGACTATCAGGGTAACTTTCTCGATCTGCTTCAAGCACACAGCATTCAATTGCAGTTTGGGCGAAATAATTTTGACGGAGCAAATACCGTTTCGCTAACAAGGTTGTCAGGACTCGGCTCAGCAGCTACAATGGTCAACCCATCCGAACAACCGTTAACAGAAGGAACTACGGTTGTCGCTGTCCGGTACCAAGACGGCATCATGGTCGCGGGGGATCGGCGGGCTACAGCTGGTAATGTGGTCATGCACGACCGGGCAGATAAAGTGTTAGAGATTGATGAATACTCGGTAATGGCGATTGCCGGGGCCCCCGCTGTAGCCTATGAGATGGCACGGACACTCGAGCACTCCTTTCAGTATTTTCGGCGGAGTCAGTTGCAAGAATTGAGCATTGAAGGTAAGATTCGGATGGTTTCCCGCCTGATTCGAGATAATATGTCCCTTGCTCTACAAGGTATTGGTGGTGTAATTCCGATTTTTGCTCTCTTTGATCCATCGTACCTGGCAGATTCATCCGCTTCCACATCTGCTGGACGTATATTTTTCTACGACGTTTTGGGCGCACAGTTTGAAACGGTTGATTTTGCCACCTCTGGATCCGGATCAGTTTGGATCCGTGGTGTGTTGCACTACTTAGATCGTTGGTCTGACACGCCGTTGGCCCAAATGGATCTTAGCCAAGCGACCAACACTATACTACGACTGCTCGATACTGCTGCAGAGTTTGACGCTGCTACTAGTGGAGCAAACGTCAAATCAGAGATTTATCCGATTATCAAAACCATTACCCAGGAGGGTGTTCAGGGATTACCGGTAGAACAAATTCGGCAGACCTACCAGAACGCTGTTCTCTCCCGGACGATGGCCTAACTGAAGTGTAGATCACTTTTAACTTCTAAGAATCTATGCTAGACGAACACTATCGCTATTTAGAAGCGATCCAAAACCGGCGTGACTACATTGAGGATCAGATTCAGGTGGGGAGCCCTGTTGTCGGACTGGTCTACAACGATGGTATTTTGATATTGACAGTGACCAGTGGGCAGAAGATTTATGAGGTATACAATGACCTTGCCCTTTCGGCTATTGGTCACACAGCAGACGTTGAAAGGTTAAGACTTTTAGTAACCGATGCGGCTTCAGTTCAAGGGTTTCAAAGTTCTGTCGATGATGTCACTCTCCATCGATTAACGCACTTTGTGCTGTGTCCACCGATAAAACAGTCGTTTGAGTCAATCTTTAATGCCCCGACGATTGCAAAAATACTAATGGCCGAGTTAGGGCACCCTCATCAGTTGGTGGCTGTGAACTACGATGGTACTACCCGAACCAGCCAGAAAGCCGAAGTTATTGGGGGTACGGACACGGTCGAACGTACGATGCGGAACTATATGGGCCAAACAGATATCCGGCTTGGCGACGAACTAACGCTTAAACAGGCTTTTGAACTGGCTCTTCTAACCTGGGCTGTCGGTCGAACCGCCAGTTCGGCTACCGAATACGGTTTTACCCTAGACCCTGATCGAGGGGAATCAGACCAGACATCTGAGGCCGAAGATTTTTCTACCGATGAGTTAATAGGTTTCGTTCGAGCCGAACTTGAGGAGAGGCTCGTGGAAGCTAGCATCTTGCAGATCTCGAAACGAAGCAAAAGTAAATTTCGTCGTTTGACTGCCGATGAGGTCGAAGACATGATGCCGTTGGATTCAGATAAAGCTCAGAATAACAAATGAGTCAGCGCATTTTTGGGCTTGAAACCGAGTTTGGCTGTTTAACCAACTCCGGTAGATTTCGTACTGCTGAGGGTGCAGCCTCGCGGGTCAAAGATTTCATATTTGGTGAATTGTCACTCGGTATCTCAGATATGCACTACCGTGATTGGGAAGAACCACCTCATAACGGCGGCTTTTTGTTCAACGGTGGACGGCTGTATATGGACATGGGCCACTTAGAGTACGCTACACCGGAATGTCTGCAACTCTTCGATTTAGTCGCCTACGACCGCGCCGTCGAACAGATGGTGTGTGAAGCCCTGAATATCCTAGATCTGAAAGGCGAAATCTCGTTTCTAAAAAACAATATCGATCATGTAACGGGGTCCACGTTCGGCTGTCACGAAAATTACCAACTTCGACGGGATGTACCTTTCTATAAATTGGTCATTCCAACTTTGATGCCCTTCTTCGTCACTCGTCAGATCTTCTCTGGTGCAGGTCGCGTGGGAGGACACGACGAATTGGTCGAATATGGTGAAATTCGCCATAAGAGAAGTGACTTTGTCGGCTTTCAAATTTCTCAGCGAGCTGATCACATCGTGACAGAGGTCTACGAGTGGATTCAATTTAGCCGAGCAATTATTAATACACGTGATGAGCCCTTGGGCGACTACACTAAGTACCGTCGCCTTCACTTGCTCGTTGGCGACTCCAACATGTCGGAATATGCCACCGCACTCAAACTTGGTACCACTTCGCTAGTACTGGATCTACTAGAGGAGGGGCATACCCCACCCGATCTGACCCTGGATGACGCTATTTTCGCCATTAAAGATATTTCCCGAGACCAATCCTATCGATGGCTTCTGACGCTGGCTTCTGGTCGAACGATCACTGCAGTCGAACTGCAGTGGGAATACCTGCGGATTTGCGACAAAATTTTGCGCGGGCGAGATAAGGACACCGACTGGGTGCTAGACGAGTGGGCTTCCACTTTGACTGAACTGGAGCCGGCGTATATGAACTTGCCAGAGAACCTAATTGGTAAAGTGGATTGGGTGACGAAGCAGTGGCTCCTAGAAACCTTTATGGAGGAGGAAAAAATCGGTTGGGACGATTCCTGGTTGGAAAGTCTGGATCTGGAATATCACAATATCGATCCGGAAGCAGGTCTATTTTATGAGTTGGAGGGCCAAGGTTACACCACTCGCATTATAGACGACGAACAGGTGCAGCAAGCAACTCTTACCCCTCCACAAGATACGAGAGCGAAAGCAAGATCTGCGATCATGAACTATCTGGCTAAACACGATGCACCTTGTATTGTGGATTGGCACCAGATCTACTTCGCCGACTCCGAAGCCTTTGATATGAAGAATGCCTTCCGTACCTACGAGGCCGAAGTGCAAGCGCACCTGGAAAAGCTGGAGACAAAAAGGTTAAGAGGGCATTTTGACGAGAGTCAATAAGCTAGTTCGGAAAGTCTGCTAACTAAAGCCAGCAGGCGGAGTGTCAACGGATACTTCTGTTCCTTAAGAAGGATTGGTTTCTTCTTCTTCGGCCAACAGGGCTTGGCGACGGTCATGTATTTCTAGCTCGGCCTCCTCGACGACCCTTCCAGCTGTCTGCTCTGTACCTTCAATCACCGCACGCAATATCGATCCGACAATAATCACTGCGCCCGACACTAACCAGACAATGATAATTAGACCGATCACACGGGTGAGGTCCTCACTATCGATATCCTCTAGCCATTCCCACTGTGGTCGTTGCGTCTTGTCTTTTTCTAATATCCAGAGGAGTCCAAAGAAAGGAAGAGAAGCGGTAAGCGGGAAGAGCGTATAGTTCAACCAAACGAGAACACCTTTGAGCAAATGTGCGAACATTGTCCGAATATCTTCCTTTATAGATGATGGTGCTACAAGTCAGATGCTGATTCTGAGTCGAAGTCTAAAATGACTTTGATCGCCTTGTCACGGCGGAATGTAAAGAGTTCAAACCCACATTGTACCTCTTCAAAGGGCAGACGATGGGTCAAGATCGGCGACACATTCATGCGACCTTGTGCGATCATATCCATCGCCAATGGGTAATCATTTTGTACATCTGGTATTACAGATCCGATTAAGCGAATATTTCGCCGGAAAAAGTCTCCGTACCTGAAACTGCCGTAGACATTCTCGTCCGGTACACCAAAGGCCAGAATCGTACCGTCTCTCTTAACCAGATCCAGACACTGATTGACCGTCTCGGTCTGATGACCCACGGCCTCAACCACCAAATCAGCCATTTTTCCTTCGGTAATTGCAGTTACTCGTTTAACGAGGTTTTCTGTTGAAGCATTGATGATATGTGTAGCCCGCATCTGCTGACTGGCTTCTAATCGGTATTTCAGTAGATCTACCGCAATCACCGATTTTGCCCCCAGATTGCTCATCATATGAGTAAACATTAACCCCATTGGGCCTTGCCCTAGCACCACAACATTTTGGTGCAACAGGTTGCCAAGTTTGCGACAAGCCCAGATAACAGTACCGAGGGGTTGGCACATTAGCATCTCTGACTTGCGATCAAATGGGACCAAAGGAACCGTCATCTGGTCGTTGGAAAAAAAGTACTCGGCTAACCCTGCCTGACCAAAGGGAACAGATAAAACCTCATCCCCTTCTTTGAACGTAGGCGACTTACTAGCAACTACAAAGCCGATGCACTCGTGCAAGGATTTTCCTATTTCCAGCGGATAATTCGGATGTTCCAGCGTGAAACAGGGAATATCGCTTCCACAGACAGCACCTTGGTAGGGTTTGACGAGGAGCGTACCATCTGGTTGGGTTGAGATGTCGGGGATTGGGGCTTCGACGATTTCGATTTGGTGCCGCGCAACGATTTGTCCAACTTTCATCTTGTTTCCGACGCCCCTCGATCGGAGCCAGAGTGGGTTTTAAGCCCTTTGTGTCAATCGCTTCCCCACGTTAGTATCCGATTTTATCACTATATGTATAAAGTGTCAATGACAAAAGGCAACTGAAATTTAAGATTGGATGAGATTAGCCTTAGAATCCCAATTCTTCTCTACTAGTGACTCGACTAACCGGTGGTCTGCTTGGGTTAAGTCAGGTGCTATCGTGACAATCTTTTCCGCTTCTGATTTGGCTGCCTCTAATAGAGCCGCATCCTTGATAATATCGGCAATTCTAAATTCGGGCAGTCCGGATTGTCGAGTGCCAAAAAATTCACCGGGCCCACGAATTTCCAGGTCAATCTCGGCCAACTCAAAACCGTTATTGGTTCGCGTCATGGCTTGAATTCGTCTGACCCCGTCCTCGCTCTTCGGACTAGCGATTAAGTAACACCAGGATTGGTATTGGCCGCGACCTACACGACCTCTCAATTGATGTAATTGTGCTAATCCAAACCGCTCAGCATTTTCGATCACCATAATAGTAGCATTTGGGATATCAATTCCGACCTCAATTACGGTGGTCGATACGAGAATATCGATCATAGCTGCTTTGAAATCGATCATCACTGTTCTCTTCTCGGACGACTTCATCCGCCCATGCAGCAACCCGACGCGCCGGTCAGGAAAAACTTCATTTTGCAAATGATTCGCCATTTCTGTAGCCGCTTTGATTTCTTCAAGCTTTTCCGATTCTTCGACCAGCGGATAGACAATGTAGACTTGTTGTCCTTTCTCAATTTCTTGTTGGAGTTGAGAATAAAGATCTAATCGCCCCTTTTCACGCACCCACTCAGTTTTGATTTCTTGTCTTCCTGGAGGAAGTTCGTCGATGATTGATACATTGAGGTCTCCGTAAATGGTTAGTGAAAGGGTGCGAGGAATCGGCGTGGCTGTCATCACTAGCACATCTGGTGTACAGAGCAAGGAAGACTCTTCAGAAGAAGAACCTATAGATCTTTTCTCGCGTAGCCTTGCACGTTGTAAAACGCCAAAGCGATGTTGCTCGTCGATAACAACCAAGCCAAGGTTACTGAAGGTGACTGATTCCTGAATCAAGGCCTGAGTTCCTACCACCACGTGTATTGTGCCATTGATAATTTGCTCTAAGATTCGCTCTCGCTCTTTTTTGCTCAAATCTCCTTTTAGCAAGCCAACTTCAACCCCTAAAGAGCTAAACCATTCACCGAGGTTAATGGCATGCTGATCGGCTAAAACCTCAGTCGGCACCATCAGTGCGCTTTGATACCCACATTGAGCCGCATTTAGTAGAGATAAGGCTGCCACCATCGTTTTCCCCGAGCCCACATCACCCTGCAATAGCCGACTCATTGGTTTGGGTCGACGCATATCATCTTCAATTTGCTGAAACGATCGGCGTTGTGCCTTAGTCAACTGAAACGGCAATTCATCCAAAAACTGTTCAACCAGTGGAGGGGCGTCTGAGTCTATATCAAAGCTAATGCCTGGTGTAGAGGTACTCTTCTTTTTATTGGAAGCTAACCAAACCTGTAACAGAAAAAACTCGTTGAAGGCAAGTCGTTGGCGAGCGAGATCTTTCATCTCAGCGGAGGAGGGAAAATGAATCTCTGAGATAGCATGATGCCAGTCCAGAAGAGCGTATTTGCGGCGGATCTCCTCCGGTAGGAATTCAGGGTAGTGAGCAACATATGCGTCAAGCGTATTTTTAACCCACCGCCGAACGCTTCGCTGTGTCAGGTTGGATGTTAAACTATACTTAGGAACTATACGACCGGTATGAATTCGTTCTGCCTCCTCGTCGGTAATCACCTCAAACTCAAAATTACTGGCCTGGATTTCTCTGTATTTCCGCTCAAACTTGCCACTGACAACGACATAGGTCTCAACCGATAGTGCTTTCCTCAGATAGCTAATCCGTTGATTGCCAAAGACAACCAATTGGGCAATACCCGTTCCGTCGTAAATGGCGATTTTGGCAAAGGCTTTCCCCCCTGATCGACGAGGTCGGATATAGGACTGTTTAGCCACTTTACCTTGAATAGTTTGGCTATCACCAGTTCTACCGACATCACCGATTAGGGTCACCTGGCCTTGATCGTGATAAGCACGGGGGAAATAATCCAGCAGTTGCCCCACCGTCCTGATTCCCAGATCAGACTCCAATTTTGCCGCAGATCGAGGGCCAACTCCATCAATTGTCTCCATGGAGGTTGTCAAGAAATCAAGGGTGGAAGGATCTATCGAAACCTGACGAATAGGCCGATGAGAACAAGAACCAAAGTTTGCGTGGATACCTTGGTCGGGTTGAGCCACTGAATCTGAGGTTGACATTGCTCGATCTGGCCGACTAAAGTTGGTAGGGATATCAGCCAACATGGCCTCAACCAAGTTTTTGGCTTGTTCAATGTCGTAGATTCGTTCAATGGGTGTGGATTGTGGGTAGTTATCAAAACAGCCGTAGATTTGACGCAACTGTTTACGTAGTTCTAAATCTAAGTTCAGTGGTCTCGTTTTAGTGAAATGGTTGCGTACAGACAATTGCGTCCCACCAGGCACAACATTATCGTTGCAACCGTGTTCAATTTCCTGTTCAAATAGATCTTGAACTGTCAGCAGGATTGATCGAAGCGTCGCCATGTTACGCTGATATGATCAGGAGTGCGTATCCTCGACTTTAAGCGGAAGTCGACTGGAGTTAGTGGAGTAGATATATCTAAGTCCTAAGGCTCTGGTGTTTGATTTGGGATTTGCCGTATCTTGTCTACTTGCTGCTGAAGTGTTTCCTTTCCAAAGTCAAAGAATTGATGAGCAAAATCCATTGTCGAAGGAGTCAATTGTGACTGCTGAAATGTTCTCTGAATCGACTCGCTCCCGTGTTTAGTTAGCATGATGCAGATACCACCAATCAAAATTACACTGGCAAGTATACCAAATAGAGCACCAATCAAGCCATTGATCCAGCCTAAAATCCCTTTTTCTAAAATCCATTGAACCCGCTCCATCAACCAGTCTATCGCCATGCTAACCCCTGCGGCAATTCCAACTACACTGACCCATTTGGCAATCTCTGGATTGTCGATTAGTTGTTCCACGATTGGGGAGAGATCTCGCCAAAACTGACTAGCAGCAAAAACTCCCGCACAGATGGCAACGAGTCCCCAGATGCTACGTGTAAATCCACTTCGCCAGCAGTGCCAACCGCCAACTGCAATAAAAAGAAGAATTACAATATCAACGGTATTCATACACGGCTCTTATCTGGATATACTCACTCCTGTCTACTAAGTGCGCTGTTGCAGAAAGTTATAGTAAAGCTGGTTAGGTGAATCACCTAAGATTTGTGTGAGTAGCCTGTCTATCTTCCGATTTTCGCTTTCGTGGGGATAGTCGAGGGCAAGGTCATTCGAGGGTAAATCCGAGACGCCCATTTGTTGAATTGACTCGAAGATTGAGTCCCAGCCCGATTGTTCGACTAGCCACTCTACAAACAAACGAGCTCGCAGGTAATCTGCTCGCTGCCGGTTATCTGAGGGGTGTTCGAACAATAGATCTAAGCGAGAAAATGAAGCCGATGTATATCCTGGCTTTGCATCACCAATCAGATCTCTGGTTTCTTCCATCATATATTGTCGTTCCGAATTCATCATTGGACGAGAGATTGCCATTGCCAATCCTTCATCCAACCACTTCGGGCAGTTGCCCGCCGATAATTGATCGATCATTAAATGAACCCATTCGTGACGAAGCAAAATCAAAAACAGGGTTCTCATCACACGGTTTTGTTGATCGTACCGGATAAAAATAGTACGATCTTGATATTTTGCGGTAGCCCAACCCGGCATCAGTGGATCTTCTGGTTGCAGTGGTTTTGAGGGTTTTGAATCGACGACATAGCCCCTCGCAGGTAAAACTAGAATCCGAATTGGTGTTTTACTTGTCTGTCGAGGCGAATGCCGGAACAAGCGATCGACTTCTGTTGTCGCAGATATAACCAGATCGGTTAACTCGCTAGGCCTCACAGAAAGTTTAGGCGAAACCTCTAATTGAAAATAATTAGTTTTGCCCTCACCCCGGTTGCAGTATTCGCTCAAACTTTGACTCTTGACCAAAGGGGACGTTCTTGTATCTGAAACGGAAAGCGATTGGGCAGGAGGTGCGAAGCACGCCGATGGGTACATCCGGCGCGATGCTGCAAACAGCGGAGGTAATGATAGGCTAAACGCCTGGAAAAATTGTTGTTCCTCTGCTATCCGCTTGTAGCGACGTTGGGCAGTTGGATTGCCAGGCGAGAGCTCTAATGCTCGCTCGAGAGCTGCGAGCGCTGGGGCCCAGGAGCCGAGCATTTCATAAGATTTTCCCAGATCCAAGTATCCGATCAGTGAATGTGGATCTAACTTTATTCCTGCTAGGTAGTACTCGACTGCCAGATCATAATGCTTGACCCGATACTGATGAGCTGCATATCGGAAGTACTGATCACGTTTTTCTTCTTTCTGTCTTTGTACCCACCCTTTGTTCGACAGATTCACGGATCCAGTCGCTTTCCCCCGAACTCGTTGGAGGTGTTGGAGGTATAGCTACTAATTCTAAATTGGTTCCATTTCAACGAGTTTGCAGAGAACGTTGCCAAAACGGATCGAATTACCAATGCTAACCGGAGTCGGCTTGCCGATCCGAACTTCGTCGATGAAAGTCCCGTTACTACTATTAAGGTCGGTCAAATAGACCCGATTATCCCGCAACTCAAACTGAGCGTGCTGACGCGATATTGTACGGTGTAGATCTGAAATGTGAATGTGTGACCATTTCTCATTTCGACCTACAATTAGATGTCGAATCTGAACCGTGAACACTTGACCCTTTTCTTGACCTTGAATCTCTTCAAAGGAGATCATCAGGATCCCACGATCCCGTTCGATCTCGATTACCTCAAAGGTCTGTATGCCAATGGTGATAACTGATCCAACATCAATCTGAGTTGGTTCGCTGATGGTAACGCCATCAACTAACGTTCCAGATTGGCTATTTAAGTCAGTCAAATAGACGAGGTCTTTTTCCACAGTCAGTTTGGAGTGGAAGGGTGAAACCGCAGCGTTTTTCAGGAGTGGGATCGTATTCCTGCGATCACTCCCGAGAGTGATACGTCGAATGTCGATGCTATATTCTTGCTCCTTTCCTTCTTCTACCATCACTCGCAAGGTCAACCGCCAGTCGTTAGCTTCAACTTCGTTCAGTAATCCACTGGTGCAGTCTTCTAAAATGGTTGGCTCTTCTAACGAAGAATCGTCAGTTATTGGTGGTAGCCCCTTGTCACTGTAGGCCAATTCACTGGCACTACCAATCTGATCTGGACTGAACGCCCCTTGTAAAGCCAAACCGACAGTGGGCATTGGTTCAGGCCGTACCTGGCTCTGTCTGACAGTCCGTAATATCTTTTCTGTTACTCGTTGTTGAACACTTGGTGGTGGCGAAAAAGCCACATCTTTTGTTTCTTCTTGGAAATGTTGATGGGCTAAGTCAACCATCTCTTTGAGAGATTGACAATCAGGCACCTCCTGAAAGACACGAAGAAAACGTTTTTGCTTGCCTGAGAGTTTATCACCTCGAACCCAACTGGTGTATGATTCCAGCATTTCGGCTCGATCTGCTTCACTATCAGAAGGAAGCTTATTCCAAAATCCCATATTTCACCTCTCCAAATGCGAAAATTGGCTAAACCCGTTTCGAGTCATAATCTGTCGAAGTTCCTTTGTGCATCGAAAGATCCAAATTTTTATGGTACCTTCTTTTCTCTGAAGCATATTTGAAATTTCTGCGATACTACAGCCTTCCAAATGTCGTAAGGCCCAAGCGGTTCGATGATTCGGTTTAGTGATTTGCTGTAGCGCGCGGAGCAAAATCTCCTTGGACTCCTTTGCTTCTACAATTTTATCTGGAGTCGGCTGATTATCCCTATACTGTGCTAACGGTATGTTAGATTCGTCCTCTGCTAACAGTAGCGATTCGCGAATTCGCTCTCGTTTTCGAATTGCGTCAATGATCGTATTTTTCGCAACTGTGTTTAGCCAGGCTTGAAAACTGCCCTGATCGGGATTCCATTTGCTAATTTTTTGCCATACTTTCAGAAAAATGTCTGTCGAAATCTCCTCTGTATCTCGATGATTGCTAAGCGTACGGTATGTCTTACTGTATACCCAACTGTAATGCTTGTCCATCAGACGGCGAAAAGCTTGCTCGTCACCCGACTTAAGCCGGGTGGCTAAGTGAGTATCTTCCTGAGCAGATGCGTCTTTGGCAAGTCCGGACACGGCTTCTCCTTCGCACGGTGACGTGTTTCATCTCAACTCCATCACCCCCCTGACATACGCTTAAACTTACAAATGGGTTTCATTTAAACGAATAATTGATTCGATTAAATTGATACGCTCCGTGACTATATCACTAGCATCTACTACTGTCAAGGTATTGATTGCTCTCTCAAGTGTTGACGTTGTCCAGGTCAAACCTGTATCCATAGGCAAAAGGTTAAATGCTTTTGTAGCGGTCAAATTAATAAGTGGTAGCCTCAGCTTGTCGTTGCTAGGTTCTTGAACGGGTCAACCGCCTAGTGACTAAATGGTGGTATGCATCTGACTTTATATTGTACTTCGTGGCTAACTTTAGTGGAAATGTACCCGCGGGCATCTGCCTTCAAGTTGAGGACAAGTCTAACAACGCATTGTAGAGAGATCTAGCCGTTTCGGTCCAATGGTGATAGTCTTAGTGAAAGATTCGGCTGACGTCAGGACCAGTGTAGCCATTCGGCGAGTCAATTTCTCCAGTTCCGCGGATTTGTCAGGGATCACGCCAACGGTTGGTCATAGACCAAGTGTAAGCGATTCTCTAAACGACGCAGGAATTGGTAGTCTTGTTTCAGTTTCAGCTCTTGATCTCGGCCAATGAAATTGCATTTGGCAACTGAACTCTCTGTTCTTGGCTGCCGTGCAAAAGTTACAGTATCTGCATTGCAAACTCGATATCGATGACCCCGCTTTTACCAGGCTTGACGTTCCGACCGTCCTTGAAATCCTAATTGGCTTTCTGTTGACGGGTGTCGGCAATTCCCTCAATTTTGTCCTTAGTTAGGGGGCGCGGATAGACAAAACTGTGTACCATCTTCATGAACTACTAGCGTCTATAACTTTCTAGAGAGGTGACTAAGACGCCGCTTTTTCCAAACGAACGTAGCCGCAAATCTTGGGGTAGTTACTTTTCAGTCGCTGAATTTGTCCCTGGTTGTGCCATCGAGCGAATATACCATTGCTACGCTCAGACCACGACTAAAGTTAAGTTCGTTCCCACTGAAACTTCCCTAGACGAATCACAGTATAAGAATATAGTCTCCCGGTGGCAGCCGGGCATATATTGTTTCTCCTCAACCGGTGCACCTGATCCTGCCCAAAATGGATAATACCGTACTTAATGTTAAAATGTCTGCTAAAGATCGCCGTACAAAACTTTCAGTGTGACTCCGACTGGTTCAGTTGCTCTGGTCATGGTCCAAAGATAAACCACCCCCAGAACACACTGTAAGCCGATACGAAGGATCTCGCTAACAAAACGACTTCTAGGCTTGATTGGTTGTGGCCTGTTACGCTTCTGCTACTTGAATATCTAACCTTAATGGAATTTATCTCGGCTAGCAGTTGGGCCGCCTGTAACGGTTTACCCAGGTATCCGTCCACCCCTGCTTATCGATGCTGCTCCGCTACTTCCCCCACCACGTTGACCGTTAAGACCAGGATCAGTGGCCTATGCTACCCTTTTCTACTACCATGGCTTATTTCTACTATTTTCTACTATCTCGCATTTGCCGACTGGCCTCATATCCCACCCATCACTGGCACCTGCAAATTCATCAGGGGCATGCCTTCTAGTAGGACCATCAGTCGATTGTGATTCAAATGGAGTGTTGTCAGTTGAGTTAATTGGTCTATCTTCGCTGGTAGAGAGGTTAGTTATTGACCGTTCATAGTCTAAAATCTTTACTTCGTTCGTAATTTTTTAAGGCTTCCGTTTGTTGATGGGATTAGAACAACTGCCTGATAAAATTAACCTATCCCACCTTTTAATCTCTTTAGGTTAGGTCATCACACAAAATAAAATCTTGTTATTTGAACGTCAAGATTGACAAAATCCACAGAGGATAAGTAGGGGATAAAATGAAGTGCCCCCTAAAAGTGTACCACTTTGATCGGTGTTTATTGTGGCCTAGATGTTTGGGATCCTTCATAAAGACTGTCTTGAACCTGTAATGTGGGTGACTTTCCAAACCACAAAATCGGCTCCGCTAAACGCAATGTTCAGTGAATCCTATCTACATATTCCCAGTATCTAGACAAAAAATTCAGCCCTTTTGGGGTATAAAACTTACTTGTCGGAGCTTTGGCAAACCCATCTACGGTATTCGGTCACTCAACAATTATAATTATAGTCTAACGACAAAGTTCAGTGTTGTCGAACTCAACGGCAAACGACAGGAGGTGGTCCTTCATCATTAGATTACACTTACTTGAGGTGCCTCATAGGCAACAGGTATCCAAGACTGAAATGTCAACGCCCGGTATTGTAGTAATGCATCTGGCCATCGAAAATGCCCTCAACTCATCAATGTTCTGCGTATCCAGGAAACAGGAAATATCCCTCCGCCTTGAAACGGCTGAAGAAGGATTCCATTTCTGTATTGTTAGCCCTACCTAATGTATAGAAGGTATAAGATAGACTGACACTGTCAGACAGAAGCCATTGACCTGTCTATCCGTAGCCGCTGAAAATTGGATTTTGATCGTGAAGCATAATCGTACCAGAAGATGGAATACCATGCTTAGCAAAAATCTACTCTGCTCGTTTCCGCGCTCTCAATGCAAGAGCCCTATTGGCACTCTCTCCCACAGCCTATCCATAAACGTCGATTATTCTGGGATAGGTACTCTTTATCTACCCTGGGCTGGCTACCTGAAGTTGGGAACCCAACCCGGGGTTGGTGTAGACATTATTGAGAATACTATCAGAGAAACGGATATTAGCACTGGCAACAACCTATTCTGTTCACCCAGATGGCCTGCTAGGTTACATTTAGCTGTCATATTCCTATTCATTAGTCTTCGTCATTAACCAATTCAAAGAAAGTATCGGCAGAGCTAGCTTCTTCCCGGTGCTGGCAGGGAAAGTCTTTTTCAATCAACAGATGTAACTGATTTGTTCCGTCGGTATTATTAGTTAATAATGATAAATGGGCTTCGATGCTAACCTGTGTCGTGTCGACCCATGTTTCCACCATCGGAGTTGGTACCTGCACCGTAATCGTATTTTGTTGATACCGGACTTCTGGATGATCAAGACCATCGGCCATTTGCAGTTGGTAGATCAAGATCTGGTTAGATCCAAAAACGATGCTTTCAGCAACACTGTTAGTCTTTTGTAAAATGGTAAGATCTGATTTCTGTAAGCGTAAACGCAGGCTGTTGTGCATACAACGGATTTTCATCTGAAGTTCCTTTTAGTAAAGATTAAGTATTTCAACTATACTTTAAGATCTGGCTACCGTCAATTTTTCAGCAGAACCACAATTGACAAACCTACTTTTTCAATGCTATGATTTTTGAAGCAAATCTTGATAAGTTCAAAGACCAAATGAATGATAATCAGACTCGGTAAAAAGTAGGTGCTAATGATGTGGTATTGGCAACGATTGCTGGTGCTTGTCTGCTTAATAGCCAACCTGGCTCAGGCATATACAGCAGACGATGTTTTTAAGGAGTTTAAGCAGGCTTATGAGAAGTCAAAAAACTTCACCGCGGAGTTTGAAGAAACGACCATTCGTAATAGCAATAAAGGGGTAGCCAAAGGTCGAATTTCGTTCAGCAAGCCCAATTTGCTACGACAGGAATACGTCAGTCAAGAAAATCCAGACAACGTTGTTCAGTTGATTGTCTTAGACGGTAACTTTTCCTGGTCTTACACCCCTTTCCTCAATCAAATCAATCGGATGCGAATGGGAGATTCACGGCAAAAAGAGCTTATTCCTGGCATTGGAATCTCTTTAGAAGGGACAGAAAAAAACTACAACATCGAGCTGGTTCTAGATGAAGCGGCTCACAAAAAAGGGGTCTATCAGCTAAAGCTAACACCCAAGCCACATTTAGTGGTTAAGAGCGAAGGTGGATTGGTAGTTGAAGAAGTTTTAGAAATTTGGATCGATACCAAAGACTGGTTACCAGTCCAGTTTGGCTACCGTTCAGAAACTGAAAGTGGCGACAAAATGAGTGCCGTCGTCGCACTGAAAAACATTAAACGCAACCTCAAGTTGAATCCAAAAGTATTCCAGTTTGAAGTGCCCAAGGATGCGGAAATCGTCGACCTGACTGAGGAAGAATAACAACAGTCAAGAAATTAATGATCGATTTCGTTAAAAAACATATTGCTAACTTTCTCACCTTGCTCCGATTGGTAATGACGCCTATTTTTATTGCGTTGTTTTTGTCGGGTCAATACATTAATGCCTTGATAATTTTTGTGCTGGCAGCGATCACCGATTTTTTCGACGGTAGGCTGGCACGAAAATACAACATCACCGATTTTGGAAAAACCGTCGATTCTCTGGCCGATAAATTTCTGGTTGGCGCGGCACTGATCGTGTTCACCCATTTTCCAGAAAAAGGGTTGATTCCCGTGTGGATGGTAGTAGTAATCTTATTTAGAGAAGTCTTGGTAACGGTGCTAAGATCTGTTTTTATCGCTCGCTATGGGCAAGTTGTTCCCGCTAATATCTGGGGGAAATTAAAAGCAAATACCCAGATGTTCGCTATTGTCATTGCCTTGGTTCTTTTAGCATGGTATGAGCTGCAACCTGACTTCGCCGAATTACATCAACATCTACAGGGGAACCAACCCTATGGTTATATTTTTTTGATGATGTGCATCCCATTGGTCTTTACGGTTGGTTCAGGGCTTCAATTCCTATCGGCTAATCGTAAAGCACTGTTTGGACTTCTAGGTTAGACCTCGATGGCCGGAGATCAGATCCGCTGTTTTATTGCCTTGGAAATTCCAACCGAGGTTAAATGCCAATTGGCAGAAATACAAGAGCGTGACCTATTACCCCAACTGTCTTGGGTTAATCCTGAAAATATGCATCTAACATTGAAGTTTTTGGGGGATGTAGCAAAGTCTGAGGTGTCCCTGATTGAGGAAATTCTTGCCCAGACAGCAACCCAAAATACACTTTTTGTAATGCAGATCGGTGGTTTGGGAGCGTTCCCCAACTTCTCTAGACCCAAAGTGGTTTGGGCCGGGGTGCAGAAAGATGGGGAAAAGATAATTTCTCTTGCCCATCAGTTAAATACAACTCTAGGCCAAATTGGCTATTTATCAGAGAAAAGACCTTTTACACCCCACATCACGCTAGCAAGAATTCACTCCCCGATCAACTTAAAAAACTTTGCCTTCGAAGAATTTTATGAGATTCCGCCCATCACCGTAAACCGTATTTCATTAATGCAAAGCCGACTACAGCCCAGTGGGGTTGTTTATACCCTTTTGTCATCATTTGAGTTCAAATATAAGGAGACAGAATAATGAGTGATTCGGAAAAGAACAAGATCATAGACCTCGCCATCGCACAAATCGAGAAGCAGCACGGCAAAGGTGCTATCATGCGCTTCAACAGCGATGAAATTGTACCAGTCGAAGCCATTCCAACAGGCTCGATTGGTCTCGACATCGCACTTGGAGTCGGCGGCCTCCCTCGTGGACGAGTTATCGAAATCTATGGCCATGAGGGATCCGGGAAAACAACCCTTACCCTTCATGTTGTGGCAGAAGCACAAAAATTGGGAGGTGTCGCTGCTTTTATCGATGTCGAACACGCCATTGATCCGCTCTACGCTAAAAATATTGGCGTCGATATGGATAGCGTGTTGATCTCCCAACCGGATACAGCCGAACAAGCACTAGAGATTACAGAAACCTTAATCCGTAGTGGGGCTATTGATGTGGTGGTAATCGACTCAGTCGCCGCGCTGGCACCATCGGTCGAAATCGAGGGCGAAATGGGAGATGCCCACGTTGGCGTTTTACCACGTTTGATGTCAAAAGCACTCCGTAAATTGAGTGGAGTTACCAATAAATCGAAGACTTGTGTAATTTTTACCAACCAAATCCGGCAAAAAATCGGTGTCATGTTCGGTAATCCGGAAACGACCCCAGGCGGCTTAGCCCTTAAATTTCATGCTTCTGTTCGGTTGGAGGTGCGTCGGGCCGAAGCCTTGAAGGATGGAACTGACCAGACAGGGAATCGAACCCGGGTCAAGGTTGTCAAAAATAAAGTTGCACCGCCGTTCACTCAGGTCGAGTTCGATATCGACTTCGGCCAAGGGATCTCCAAGGTTGGCGATCTAATCGATGTAGGAGTAGGCAAAGAAATCGTTAGGAAGAGTGGTGCCTGGTTTTATTACGGTGAACAAAGATTGGGTCAAGGTAAGGAAAACGCCAAAAGTTTTCTACAAGAGAACACCGAACTTTGTAGTGAAATCGACCAGAGAATTCGAGCTATGCTTAACTTTGGTGAAACCAGCCCCTCAGAGGCAGGTTCAACCGATTTAGAATTAGAAGCAGCCGATAACCAAATAGAAGAAGTCTAGGAGGTTTTAGGGGAGTTAGTTAGTGGGGCAAACGACCGGGGTTGATCATTTGCCCTATTTTATCTCGATTTGTGGTTAACGGCGCTTGCTAGAGGTAGCCAACCCTTTAGATGCGGATTTACTATTTAAAATCGACTGCTTCTCGTATCTGCTCCTTGGTCACCTTTAGGCGTATCAAGGCCGAAGAATTTGTCGCTGGATTCCGGCTTGGTATAAAGGAAGGCTATTCCAATAACCACGACAATCATCACTGCCACGATGATATAGCCAGTGAGTCCTATTTTCATTGTTTACTCCATAATAGTTTAGCTTGAGGCTAGTGTTATTATTTGGGCATAACCAGGCCAATTTTAACATCATAGTTGTCCGAATGCGAAACTTTTTATTTCTCCGTTATCCAACTGATAGGTCTACCAATGTACAGTACCAGAAGTCAAAAACCGGCCTTTAGAAGTTAGTCAATAGAATCACTTAAGGGTATACAAGATGAGTACTTTGTTAATTGCATCTGCTAGTTTTGCCGGGTTCATTCTCGCTTACCATACGTATGGACGATGGTTAGCACGTAAAATCTTTGGTCTGGATGAACATGCAATAGTTCCCAGCCAGGAATTGTGGGATGATATCGACTATGTACCAACTAAGCGAGAGGTTGTTTTCGGTCACCATTTCACCAGTATTGCAGGAACCGGACCTATTGTCGGCCCCGCGATTGCGGTTTTTTGGGGTTGGCTGCCTGCGTTATTGTGGGTGGTTCTAGGCTCGATCTTCATTGGGGCAGTGCACGATTTTGGAGCCTTGGTGATTTCGATACGAAATCGTGGACAAACGGTGGGGGATGTCGCGGGCCGAATGATCACCCCTAGAGCCAAGATCCTCTTTCTGTTGGTCTTATTTATGTCACTGACAATTGTTTTAGCAATTTTCGGCTTAGTGATCGCAATTATTTTCCAACTTTACCCGGAATCGGTGCTTTCGGTTTGGATCGAAATCCCGCTGGCAGTTGGAATCGGTTTTTGGATCAAAAGAACAGGAAAAGACCTGTTGATTCCCTCTTTGATTGCTCTGGGCATAATGTATTTAGCTATGTATATCGGTGCCTACTTTCTACCGATCAGGCTAGTTGGCGTTGTTTCTAATCCGGTTATAGCGTGGACACTGATTTTGTTTGCCTACTGTTTTGTTGCTTCCACGTTACCCGTTTGGACGCTTCTCCAACCCAGAGACTATATCAATTCACATGAATTAATCCTCGCTTTGGGTTTACTGCTGGTCGGCCTGGTGGTAGCAGGGATATCCGGTCAAGCTAATTTACTCCAGGCTACGCCTGCTATTGCCTCAGACGTGCCCGTTGACGCACCACCGATCATGCCATTTTTATTTATCACTATCGCTTGTGGGGCTATTAGCGGCTTCCACTGTTTGGTTAGTTCAGGAACTTCGAGTAAACAGATCTCCTCTGAAGGTGATGCTCAGTATGTTGGTTATGGCGCCATGCTCTTGGAAGGCGGATTGGCAGTGACCGTAATCTTAGCCTGTTGTGCTGGTATTGGGATGGGGCTTTTCGATCGCAAACCCGAGGGACGAACCTATACTTACGTCGAGAGAACGAGTCCTGGGACCGAGAGACAGATTCAAGGTAGAGAAGCGTGGTTAGCTCGATATTCGTCTCAAATTAAGCAGACGGCCGACGGCAAGACCGTCGGCGGTTGGAAGAATCATAATTTGGGACAGAAAATAAGTGCTTTTATCGATGGGGGCGGTAATTTCCTTTCGACAATCGGCATTCCAAGGAAAATGGCGATCGCCATTATGGCGGTTCTGGTCGCCAGTTTCGCGGCAACCACGCTCGACTCGGCTACTCGTCTACAACGATATGTGATCCAAGAGTTGGGTAATACCTTCCATCTGAACCCGTTGACAAATCGGTTTGTGGCGACAGCCGTGGCCTTGATCTTAGGAGGTATTGTCGCCATGATGCCAGGACCGGCCGGGGCTGGTAGCGGTGGGATGATTCTATGGCCGTTGTTTGGTGCAACTAACCAATTACTAGCGGGTTTGGCGTTTATGGTGGTTGTTTTTTACCTGATCCGTCGTAATAAGCCGATCTGGTTTGCGGCTTTGCCGATGGCGGTGATGATAGTTTTGCCTGCTTGGGCTATGCTACATAATATGTTTAACCCCGAAACCGGTTGGTTAGCAAACCAAAAGTATTATTTAGTTGTTTTTGGAATTGGGCTTCAGATCTTGCAGATCTGGATGATAATCGAGGGACTAATCGCTCTGCGAACAGCCAAAGGTAACTATCCAGAACTACCGCCAATCGCGGAAACCTCCGGTTAATTCTGACTTACCCCCGTTTTTGTCTACGGGAGATTTGCCACGGGTTGTCTGGTCATGGCAGTGAGAAACAGTTGCCACAACTAAGCTGCAAACCAAACGGTGTCAAGCATAGCTTGACACCGTTTGGAGGGTATGATAAACTTGCCTAACCGATTGATCGGCCATCGGCTCGGTTTTGTCGGGGCGTAGCGCAGCCCGGTAGCGCGTGTCGTTCGGGACGACAAGGTCGGAGGTTCAAATCCTCTCGCCCCGACTTCCCAGTTAACAGCCCTTGTTTAGCCTCTCATTGATCGCGCTTATCTTCCGTCTAGCCTGAATGCCAATTCAAGAAACAGAAGCAGTCTTGATTCGTTCCTATCCATTAAGCGAATCTTCGGTAATTGGTGTTTTTTATACTCGTGACTTTGGTAAAGTACGTGCCGTCGCTAGAGGCGTGCGAAGTCCCAAAAGTAAGTTTCGAGGACAACTAGATCTACTCAACCGAGGGCATTTGATCTACACTGAGAAGGCTAACCGTGATCTTCAGACAGTTCGAGATTTTGACCTGATTGACAATTTTGAGCAGATTAAGACCGATTTTGACCGGTTTAGTTACGCCTGTTATTTCGCCGAACTAATTGATGCTATCGAATCCGATGGGGCAGAGAACCCGGAGATTTTTTCGTTGTTAATGAGGACGTTTTGCTACTTTGAGATGGTTGGCGATCTACAACTCTTCGCTCGTACGTTCGAGTTACATCTACTGGAGATCACTGGTTATTCACCCCAGTTTTCTCGCTGTAGTAACTGTGGAAATATTTTGACCTCTCAGGACACTGTCCTTTACTACCAAGACCAAACCAGCGAGATTGTCTGTGCTACTTGTGTCACGCCTCACCTAGTGCGGATTTCACGTGGTAGTTGTGAGTTGATGAAACGGCTACAACAGTCCGATTTTGGTCAACTCGCTCGAATTCGTGCCAGTCGCCAAAACTATCGAGAAATGAAATTCGTCTTATCGGCATTAATCAATTTCCACACTCAGCGTCGGCTGAAAAGCCTAAAGTTTCTGGATCTGGTTGAGACAAGCTAACATTCCCGGGACAATTACTAAGCGCATCATTCCTTGTCTCGATGTCCGCGAGGGCAAAGTAACTAAAGGGGTTGCCTTTCGAGGCAATATTGATGTCGGTGATCCGGTAGAAATGGCTCATTACTATTATGAGAATGGTGCCGACGAACTGGTTTTTTACGACATTACCGCCAGCAACGAAAAGCGCAACATTATGATTAACGTTGTCTCAGCAGTTGCCGACCAAATCTTCATCCCCTTTTCTGTCGGTGGTGGGCTACGCACGCTGGATGATATGCGAAAAGTGTTATGGGCCGGTGCGGAAAAGGTTTCTATCGATTCGGGGGCTGTTCGGAATCCGCAACTGATCACGGAAGGGGCAAAAGCCTTTGGTAGTCAGTGTATTGTTTTGAGTATGCAGGTGAAAAATGTTTCGTCTAGCCGACAGATTCCAAGTGGTTATGAGATCTATATCGACGGTGCTCGTCGTCCGATGGGGCTGGATGCAATCGCTTGGGCTACACGAGGTGTTGAATTGGGTGCGGGCGAAATCGTGGTTAACAGTATCGATCAGGATGGGACTAAGTCTGGCTATGAACTCAAATTAACGAAACAGGTTGCGGATAGTGTACCCGTGCCGGTCATTGCCTCTGGTGGGGCCGGCAACCCGCAACATCTAAGAGATGTATTTGTTGAAAGTGGTGCCGATGCCAGTATTGTTGCCTCCATAACCCACTACGGCGAGTTCTCGATTGACAGTATCAAGACCTATCTGGCAGCAGAGGGGGTTGGTACTAGAAGTACGTGGTAAAGGTAATCTTGGATATACAACGATACTACACCGCAAGGTTAATAAACTGCGTTGACCTCTCAATGGCACCTGAATCGGCGACTTAAATCGAAAGGAATTATCATGCGAATCCTTAATTTAGAACAGGGGCTCTTTTTTGAGATGGGCGACGGTAAAAATTGGCGAGTAGTTCATCCGGATATGGGAGCCACCCAAATTACACTCAATCACGGAATTCACGCCCCAGGACAGGAATTTACACAACACATTCACGACGAATCGGAGGATGCTATTGTTTGCGTTGAAGGTAACGGTTCTATTCGTCAGGGTGACATTTACACCCCAATTACAGCCGGTGAAATGATGTTTATCCCCGCAGGCGAAGTTCACGGCACTAAAAATACAACTGATCAATCTGCCCGGATGATGAGTTTCCAAGCGCCACCTGATATGGCACTCTATCGAGGTGAACGGAATTATGCCCCAGGCCAATCGCCAACACCGACAAATGACCATGTCAGTAACGTACAGGTAATCGATATGAGCAAAGCGGGACCGGTATTTGGGAAACCGTGCGATTGGCGAAATGTTGTTTCCGATCAAAAAGGAGCCCAACATCTATCGCTGGATTTTATTCAGTTGCAGACGGGCGAGGCCTTTGAACATCAAGCTCAGCCAACGGAGTCGGTCTATGTTTTCATCAATGGTTCGGCCCAAGTTATAGCCGAAGACGTGGCTCCTTCAAACGAAGAGAGGTGGAATTTGACCTTTAAGGATGTGATCTTCCTCTCAGCAGGTGATACATTTTCCCTTTGTGTCACCACCCCCAATGTAGACGATCAACCGACCAAGCTAGTCTATTGTCGAAGTTTAGCTCGGACTTATTAGCAACAGGATATACTAATGAGTTTAACACTTGAGCGTCGAGGCAATCTAGTACTAGTACAGAATCAGCATTATCAGATCGATTTCGACCTTTCAAAAGGGACTTGGAACTATTACGACAGCGGCGGGTATGGAATTATTCGCAACGCCTATACTAATATTATTCTCAACAACGGTACCAACCTGACAACGGTAGACGCTAAGTTTCGGGAATTCACTACTCAGCCTCCAGCCGAAGACCAGTTTGGTCGATACCAACAAATCATTTTCTCTTATGAACCGCAATCCAGAAAGTTGCGAACCAATCTCTATTTGAAATGTTACCACGACCAACCTTATCTGGTTTTTGATGTCGGCGTCGAAAATCTCGGATCTAAACAGATCCGATTGAGTCAAATTGTGCTGATTAGTGTCTCACCTTTAGCTCAACTGGATGATTCGCCAAGCGGAATTTACCTCTCAAGGGAACCCGAATCGTATCAACTGTTTCTCGACACTCATCCAATTTATAACAACGGTACTTCAGAGATCTATAAAGGGTTAGAGATTAACCAGAACCGAAATGATTTCCCCTGTTATCACGGCGAGTTTTTTCAACCACAGAGCAAAAAATCGCTGGTATTTGGTTTCCTAACCGCTCAAAAATGGTGGTCTTCAGTTCAGGTTGGTTATCAAGGGCAAACTGAACCCGACGAAAACGGTTATTTGGGGCTCGACCAGTGGGCCATTTACCATAACTGTGAAAATATGGCCTGTCTGAGTGGGGGCTCTGCAGGCAACGGAACAGGATACAGAGGACGATCCGCCAAACGTAAAAAAGAAGATCATCTCGAAACTCGCTCAGAATCGATCTATCTCAACTTTAGTCAAGATCGGGTGACTTCATTTGAAACATATGCCCAAATGCTCAACGCAACTGCTTCCTTGCATCCGTTACAGGATACAGGGAGTGACCGACCCAGTAGGCAAAACAACTCGGCTATTGCAGCCAATGAGCAAGCTCCAGTATTAGGATCTAGCTGGGCTATACAAACCCTATTGCCTTCTGTTGTAGAAATAGAGGACGGGAAAATCGGAAATAGTCTTCAGCAGAAGTCCGATTTTATCCGACAGCAGAAGCAAGACGGCTATCTGGATGATATCGAATACATTCAAGTTGCAACTTTGCCCAATTTGTTAGCCATATCCCCGGAGGAGTCGGCGGCCTTCACAGAATCGGAAAGCGACAATAAGTCAAACATGCACCCGATGCCGATTGAGGGGGTACAGGGGATAGCATCGCTTCGAGCAACAGTAGCAGACCTACACCGTCAAGGGTTAAAGGCCAGTTTAAGACTTTCGCCCTTTTGCCTACCTATCGATGCAGAACAGGCAAAATCTAATTTTGTCTTGAAAGGCGAACGTCAACAACCGACCTCAATCTTTTTACCTGGTAGTTCACAGGAAGTTAGTCTGTTAGATCTATCTCATAAAGGAGCTCAAGCCCAAATTTACCGCCAGATTCAAGCCTTGGTTGATGAGTGCCGAATTGACCTTCTTCACATCAACGCCCTGTCATATGTGCAAGGGCCTTTAAAAAGTCCAGAGCAGTTTAGTTGGCATAACAAGTCTCTAACGGCTATCCAACTCTATCAACAAGGATTGCGATTGCTAACGGAAGCGGTAGAGAGTTGTCATCACCCTGCTATTCTGGTTGGGGAACATTTACCTGTTGTCCCTAGCATTGGTGCTTTTTCGGCTCATCGATTCTTTAGCCAGGAGACAATTGGCGATCAGCTTTGGATTAGTCAGCAGAGCATCAAACATATGATGTTCAACTACGCTAGGTATTTACCGCTTAATCGTTTAGCTTGGTCAATCGAATTTGGGACTATTACGGTTGATGAACCTAATCCTATTAACGACGTGCATATGACAGCTACCGTCGCGGCCCTTAGTGGTGGATCGATTACCTGTGCTGACCCACTAGATCAGATGAAGCCTGACCGCTTGGAAATACTGGATAAATTGTTCCCGCTACTAAACAGCCCAGCGCAACCGGTAGATCTACACTCAGCGGCGGATGTATCCTCTCATACATCCGCTTTTGGTGGCTTTTCTCCCACAAATGGCAAGCATTACCCACAGATATGGAACTTGCCAATTCAAAAAGAAAGTATGCGTATGCCAACTAAAGTCGGGCACATCCGACAGACTCGTCAGCCTCGGACTTCAACCTTGTCCAACGCTATGGCAGAAAGTTGGAACGTAGTCGGGGTCTTTAACTGGGAGGAGATTCCAAGCCAAGTCAGTTTTGACCTGACCGATCTGGGATTAGAAAAATCGAAAACTTACTTAGTCCACGATTTTTGGAATCGTCAGTACCTCGGTTTAGTTCAAGATTCCTTGACCTTAATGGACATGGCACCGCAGTCGGCTCGGCTGCTTTGCATTCGGCCTGAGCGTGAAGTTCCACAATTGTTATCTACCGATTTGCACTTTTCTCAAGGCGGCGCGGATATTATCTCTACAGGTTGGGATGAGCAGAGTCAGTCCTTACTCATCGCTTGTCGAGCACCTCGCCAAAGTGGTACGGTTTTTCTCTATCTTCCTGAGGACTATCTTCCAGTTGAAACGGCCTGTGTTGGCGCCAAATATAATTACCGCTGGCAAGAACCAATTCATCAGATCAACTTTAGTCAACCAGAACATCCGGTTATCCAATTAAGCGTACGATTCACCAAAGTATCGAGGTAAAAGGAGAATAATAAATAAACGAAATGACACCAGAAGAAAAATTTATTGTTGATCTGGAAGGATATTTGGTGATTAAGAATGTTCTGACGGTTGGTGAAGTGGTTGAACTGAATCGGATTATCGACCAAGGAGAGCGGCAGGGAAAACCCAGTTTGTGGGACGATCCGTTCAAAAAGTTGATCGACCATCCTAAAATCTTGCCTTATTTGCTGGAATTGCTCGGAGCATACGTTCGTCTTGATCACGACTACGCCATTTTCATGGACCAGGGAACTTCACGAGGCGGTTTGCATGGAGGGCCAGACATTGTCGGCGATCACTGGTATAAGTGCCGGGACGGCACCATTCGGAATGGACTAAGCGTAGTGACTTACGCCCAACAGATGTTAATGAAGGCGATGGTGGTTTTGCTTGCATTCCGGGAAGCCATAAGACCAATTTTCTACGTTTTGTCCCTAAAGAGGTCTGTCAATTCGAGCGTGATGTACACTACGTCGTACAACCAGCGGTGAAGGCTGGAGATGTAATCTTCTTCACGGAAGCCCTAATTCACGGCACCAAGCCGTGGACAGCCTCGCACGAACGGAGATCCTTACTCTCTATAAGTATAGTCCAGGTCACTCGGCTTGGTGCCTCAACTACTATGATCTCGAATCTTACGGCGAGCTAACAGAACAACAGCAGCGGATGTTACTCCCTCCCTCAATTGGTAACCGGCCTAAAGTGGATGCAGATCTATAATTATTGGCCAATCCAATCCGCCTCAACCAAATTGCAACAATTCTGACGGGAAGGTTGGCACCGCGCCGGCTTGAGAACAAACATAGGCTGCGACTAAATTTGCATGTTTATTGACGGCTTGTAGATCATCCGACTGTTGTAGCAGACCAATTGTCAGCGTGGCGGTAAACGCATCGCCAGTACCGACGGTATCCTTTATCCCAACTGCTAACTCTGAGTGTTCGAAGATACCTCCATCCGCTACCAGTACTGATCCTTTCTCCCCGCTCATCAGTGCAACTAGTTGTAACGAAAACCTCTTTTTTAGTTGCTCGATCTAAGCTATCTGTGTTCCTGTTAAACCGAAGATCGAACTAACTACGGTTAGTTCGTCGTCGTTCAGTTTTAGAACCTCTGATAATTCTAAAGAACTTTCAATCAAATCAGAACTGTAGTAATCTCGCCGAAGGTTGATGTCGAAAATTCGTAGGCAATCTTCGGAGGTGGCCTTCAGACGTTGGCGGATTGTCTACTGGGAGGTAGCAGATCGTTGACCTAAAGATCCAAAAAAGACCGCCTCGGTTTGTAGCTAACTTCTCAACCTGTCCTGTCCAAGGAATAAAGCTCCAAGCCACGTCGGCTTTAATTTCAAAATCAGGTTTCCCTTTACTATCCAGTGTTATCTGGACCGTGCCCGTTGGGTACTAGAGGATTGAGCAACGGTTGAGATGCCAATCTGACGCTGTTTAAAAAAAACCACCGCCTGTTCACCTAGTGAATCTTGTCCTGCACAACTGACCAATGACACTGTCCACCCAACATCTGGAGGCGACAAGCATAGTTGGCTGCAGCCCCACCAAAGTGAATTTGGTCAGGGGAAACATCCCACCAGACTTCTCCCAAACCGGCAATTCTAAACGATTGTTTCATCATCTGTTCCTGAGTCTAATTTCGTAAATGCGCATTGATCTCTGAGCTAATAACGGTTTGTGATTACAATAGATTTATGGCACAATAAGTAGGTTGCTCTAAGATTACTTGACAAGATAAATATGAAATCACTCATCCATACATTCATCAAAAACCCGGTTCTGGTGCACATGATTACCATTGGTGTAATCGTCTTTGGTACCTTTAGTTTCCTGAGCATGCCCCGTGAACTAAGCCCAAACCTAAACTTTTATTGGATGGTAGTTGAAGTTTGGTATCCGGGGGTATCACCGGAAGAGATTGAGAAGCTAGTGACCAAGCCGATAGAAGATGAAATTTCGGATGTGAAAAACATTAAAACCCTCACCTCATCCTCGGCTGAAGGACGATCAATAATTAGTATCCAATTTGAACAAGATATTAACGAGCGTGAATTTAAGCAGTCGGCTCAGAGTTTACGGACCGAAATCGAAAAAGTCTCTTTGCCTGACGATGCCGAAGATCCCTCCATCACAGAACTCGATTCAAGCGATTTGGCGTCCATGCTAGATGTCGTAGTTTCAGGGGATCTTCCCGAACTCAAACTGAAACAGATCGCCGAAGACCTCCAAGAGATGATCCGAGAAATCGAACATGTGGCTGATGTTAGTATGTGGGGTGACCGCCAACGTCAGATTCGCGTGGCAGTCGATCCTAGCCGGTTGAACCAGTATGGTCTCGCCATCGCCGAAATCGCTAATGCCATCTCAGCTCAAAACTTAAACATTCCAGCTGGTAAATTGAAGGTAGCACAATCGGAACTGTTGTTACGCACTATCAGTGAGTTCGAGGTGGCCGATCAAATTTATGATGTCATCATTCGGAAACTACCAACCGGTGGCCACGTTCGGGTAAGAGATGTAGCGACGGTCCAGGACGGTTACGAAGATTGGCGGGTCATTACAAGACTGAATGGTAAGACATCTATTTCGCTCTCCGTTGCTAAACAATCGAGAGGCAACACCATCAAGATCGTCGATCAAGTCAAAACTATCATCGACAATTACCGCAAGTACCGGTTGCCACAATCCGCCTCAATCACTCTGGTTAGTGACTCATCAACTTTTGTCAAAAACTTCATTCAAATTCTTCAAACTAATGCCTTTTTGGGCATCGTCTTTGTGGTGGTGGCTCTGTTCATTTTTATTGGTTTCCGCAATGCGTTATTCGTGGCGGCTGGTATTCCAATTGCTCTGTTGATGACCTTTACCGTCATGTATCTGACCGGGCAATCCATCAATCAGAGTTCGCTGTTTGCTCTTGTCTTGGTGTTAGGAATTGTGGTTGACGATGCCATTGTGGTAATTGAGAACATCTATCGGCGGCTAGAAAAAGGCGAGCCTCTACTGACGGCATCCATTGAAGGTAGCAAAGAGGTCGCTGTGCCAATATTGGCAGCTTCGCTGACCTCAATTGCCGCTTTTTTGCCTTTGGCCTTGCTACCAGGGCTAATTGGTCGATTTATGCGAGTCATTCCGATTGTGGTTAGTCTAACCATTGTAGCCTCACTTCTGGAGTGCTTCTTGATTTTACCTTCACATATTGCCGAATGGGGGAAGGCTGTACATTCGCCGGCCAGAGATCGGCTGATGTCACAACTACTCAATCCCTACTCCAAATTGCTGAGGTGGGTTCTGCGCTGGCGATATCTAGTCTTGTCGTTGGTAGTACTGGCGATTGCTGGCAGTATGGTTTTGGTTGCCAGTGGTCTAATTCCAGTAGACCTGTTTGCGGCCGATGAGATGCCAATGTTTGTCGTTGGTGTGACTCTCCCCTCCGGCACTAGTTTAGAGGAGACCGACCGGGTCATCCGACAATTTGAGCAGCAATCCCTGTCTCTACCTAAATCCGAAGTCAACGCGGTGCTTGCCCGAACTGGCTTCATCACTAAGAACAATGAACGCGCAATTATCGGCAGTAATACGGGTATGTTGGTCTTGGATTTGGTCGAGGCGAAACAGCGACAACGGAGCATCGAAGAAGTAATCGATGACCTACGAGCACAATGCCAACAGATAGCCGGACCAGAGTCGGTGGAATATATTAAAAACGATTCTGGTCCACCAGCTGCTACCGATGTAGAAGTGTTGATTAAGGGACGTTATTTTGACCAACTGGAAGGACTATCCAACGAAATTCAAGATTTGCTTTCTTCTACAGATGGTGTGTTTGATGTCCAAGATGATTACCAATTGGGCAAAGAGGAACTCAAACTAAAAATCAGGACGGAAAAAGCTCAAGAATACGGTTTGAATGTGAATAGAATCGCTCAGACCATCCGCAGTGCGTTTGACGGTCTCAAGGCGACTGTGATTCGAGACGGAGACGAGGAGATCGACGTTGTTGTCAAATACATAGAAGCTGAAAGACAGTCTATTCAGAATTTGCAGGAGATGAATTTGCTGTCTCGGCCAAACGTGTTCGGATCTCCGATCATCGTTCCTTTGAAAGATGTGTCTGACATGTCTCGCCAGCGAGGATATGCCACCATCGAACGTTTTCAACGAGAACGTGCAGTAACCATTCGGGCCAGTCTAGATAAGAAGAAATTTCAGCGGCGGTGGGTTGAGAATTTGGTCCGTCTGATTAAGCAGACCATCGGCGGGGACTTGGAAGCGTTTAATTTATTGGTAGAGCACACAAGACTATCAAGTCCTGCTGCCCAAGTCAACGAAAAGATACAATCCTTTTTCGATCAAGCTACTATTCGTTACCCGGCTTGTAATATCAGTTTTGAAGGCGAACTAGCGGAGATCAATTCAGCCTTTTCTGATGTTGGTAAGCTGTTTGCCGTTGGCATGTTGTTGATCTATTTTATATTGGGTACTCAGTTCAAATCTTTCGTTCAACCGATTATTATTATGATGGCGATACCGTTCGCTTTCGTGGGGGCCGTGTTAGGGCTTATCAATACCGGTAATCCCCTTTCATTATCAAGTTTATTCGGAGTTGTGGCCTTAGCCGGGATTGTGGTTAATGACGCCATCGTTTTAATCGATTTCATCAACCGTCAACGTCAAAATGGTGCTGGCAAGTGGCGAGCGCTCATCAAAGGCGGACGAATACGGCTACGCCCCATCATCTTAACCTCTGTCACTACTATCTTTGGCCTTCTCCCAATGTCCTTAGGAATTGGTGGGCGTTCTGAAACCTGGATGCCGATGGCCAGTACAATTGTCTGGGGATTGGCCGTGGCAACGCTAATGACGCTGTTTGTGGTCCCGGCCTTTTATGCGGTGATCGACGATCTATTCCCTTGGAAAAATCGAGAAGAGGACTGATTCCTATGAAATCAAACGACGCCTTATTTCCTACTCAGCAACAGCCACTACAACAAATCTTAGCTGAGCGAACCAGTAGTGGTTACTTATATCATCAACTCGACAACAACTGGATTCACTGTTACGCCTGTGGACACAATTGTACCATCAAACCAGACCGCTTTGGTGTTTGCCGTGTTCGCTTTAATCAAAATGGAGAACTACGTGTACCGTGGGGTTATGTTGGAGGCATACAGGTTGATCCGGTTGAGAAAAAACCTTTTTTTCACGTGCTGCCCGGTGCCAATACGCTCAGTTTTGGGATGTTGGGTTGCGATTTTCACTGTGCTTATTGCCAGAACTGGATTACCTCGCAGACGCTCCGTGATCCAGAAGCTGTCGCCTTGCCAAAAGAGATTTCGCCAGATCAGTTGATCGAGATAGCACTCCGAAACCAGGCTCAAATTGTGACCAGTACTTACAATGAACCGCTGATTACCAGCGAGTGGGCAATTGAGATCTTCAAGTTAGCGAAGGCTAATGGGCTTGTTACCTCCTATGTTTCTAACGGCAACGGAACACCAGAAGTAATCGGCTATCTCCAACCATGGGTCGATTTGTACAAAGTCGATCTCAAAAGTTTTCAAGACCAAAACTACCGAAAACTCGGCGGGGTCCTGCAGCACGTTCTAGACACCATCCAGATGTTGTGGGATCAACATTTCTGGGTTGAAATTGTTACGCTGATCGTTCCGGGCTTCAACGACTCCAACGAGGAACTAAAAGAAATTGCCGAATTTCTGGTCGCGATTTCGCCTGATATTCCGTGGCATGTGACCGCTTTTCATCAAGACTATAAGATGACAGATCCTGAAAATACGCCAGTTGCAACGCTGAGGCAAGCGGTAGAAATCGGACAAGAGGCAGGCCTACGGTATGTCTACGCCGGTAATCTGCCGGGCCATGTTGGGAACAGCGAAAACACCTACTGTTTTCACTGTCAATCACTTCTGGTCGAACGTAGGGGATTTCGGGTGAAGCAGAATCGAATCCAAGAGAGTCTGGATACCTCGGTTTGCCCCGATTGCCAAACCGAAATTGCGGGTGTCTGGGGAACCAACCAACTCTAAGCCTGGAGATAACTAAAGCCCTAGCTGTTTATCTTACTGGCTTCGCCCATTTCTAGGATGATCGTGTGGAGGTTGTCCGCCATCTTCTCAAACAAATGCTGAAACATAAAGATACTGGCATTTAGCGACAGGGCTATCATGGTAAATCCAATAATAATCTGAAAAGGCGGCGCAATCATAAATACATTGATCTGTGGTATGGCGCGGGTAATCAATGCCATGGCAACGGTAGTTAAGAAGGAAGCTACAAAAACTGGTGCTGAGATTTGGAAGCCAATTGTGAAGATTTGTCCAAACAAGATCCTGACCTCAGACATAATATTATCGGTCATCCGAAACCCGCCTAGCGGAACAATATCGAAGGTTTCTACCATAGATCTAACCAATAGATGATGACCACCAACCCCAATAAAAATCACCAAAGCAAAGAAAGCGTACAGTTGTGCAATGACGGTTATTTGTTCACTTTGTCCAGGGTCTAGAAGCGTGGCTGTACTCAATCCTATCTGGACGCTAATCAGTTCTCCACCAAATTGGATACCCGTGAAAAACAATTGGGCACAGAATCCAATCACAAACCCAATCATCAATTCATGAAAAATAGCGAGAAAGAAACTATAGATCGAGGTTGGCGAAACGAAAGTTTGATCCGTTACGATTGGGAAAACAATCAAGCTTAGAAAGAACGTTAGTGAGATCCGTACCAGTATTGGAAAAGAACGGTGGCTAAAAAAGGGCGCGAAGATGACAATTCCACCTAAGCGGAAGAAGACCAGCATAAAGCGGACGAAATAATCGGCCGAAAGGGTAAAACCACCAGTCATTGCAAATAGTGAGGATAGTTGGAGATCAACTCGCGGGCAAAGGTTTGCATCACACGGATAATCATAGGTAGAGCAAAGAGAATCACTCCGAAAACGGCAATCAGTTTGGGAATAAAACTGAGTGTCATCTCTTGGATCTGTGTAGCGGCTTGAAAAATACTGATGATCAGACCCACAACTAGACCCGTCATTAGCGGTGGTCCAGCGATAATAAACCCCACTTCTAAGGCTTGCCGAATAATATAGATGGCGGCTTCCGGCTTCATTTTAGCTCAGACCTGAAATCCCGAAATCATAGAGATTGTTAGTAGGTTCCAGCCATCAATCAGCACAAAGAGCAAGATCTTGAACGGGAGAGAAATAGTTACTGGCGGCAACATCATCATCCCCATGGACATCAAAATGCTTGCTACTACCATATCGATGACGAGGAACGGAATGAACAGGATAAATCCAATGGTGAAGGCGGTGGTGAGTTCGCTTACAACAAAGGCTGGAATCAGCACTCTCAACGGTACGTCATCACGGGTTGCCATCTGTTCTACTTTAGCTAATTGTGCCATCAGCTTTAGATCGGAACTCCGAGTTTGTTGGAACATGAAGTGTCGTACAGGGATAACCGCATTCTGAAAGGCTTGTTGCTGATTAATCTCCTCCACCAAATAGGGCTGAAGGGCTTGTTCGTTGATCTCCTTCCAAGTTGGGGCCATCACAAAAAAGGTCAAGAATAGGGCCAGCCCCGCTAGGATCTGGTTAGGTGGAATCTGTGGGATAGCCATCGCTTGTCGTAGGAAAGCGAACACGACTACAAAGCGGGTGAACGAGGTGGTCAAAATCAAAAACGAGGGAGCTAGAGACAAAATGGTCAACAGAAAGAAAATCTGCAGGGTCGTGTTTAGTTCCTGCGGATTGGTGGTTTGGTCAATGCTGAAATTGATTCGGGGTAACGGGATGGGGGCAGAATTGGCTGACTCAGATTGAGTAGAGCCGAGCAACGGAATAGCGAACAATACCGAGATCAGTATTAGGAGAAAAGTGCGTCGATTTCCAAACACGATTAGGCCCGCCAATGGTTAGGATCGTTTCCCAAATTGTTGGATCAACTGCTGGATCTTTTCCATGCTTGTAAGGCTTGAGGAACCACCACTGCCCCCAGCACCTGTTCTACTACTTCCCAACCACTGATCGATTTGATCGACCTCATCATCATCAAGCGTTGCAATGTAGGAGATCTGTGTATTGGTAACACCGACGACGTGAACTTGGTCCACGACTCGAATTAAACAAACAGATTTACCCGGCGCCAGAGATTCCTGAAACAGTAAGCGCACGGGACGAATTGTATGAAAAGATTGTGTGGGCGTAACAAATCGTCTTAGCACCCAGATCGTAACGAAAATGGCAACAATGATAATTCCCAGCCAAAAGGTGGTTTTGAGAACAATGCTGATCCATTTTAGCGGTTCGCCCGATGGCGGTGTGAAGTCTGAATCAGTATCCTGAGCCCAGACAAATGCCATTGGTCCGCAGAGACAAAAAAGAAGGTGGAGCCAGACTATATGTACGCGTCGCTGTAAAATAAAAGGCTTATCATCAACTTGACTGGGGAATATCAGGAACACACCTCTCTGGAACTCACTCTTAAAAAGGTTATGATAGCGTTGGGGCTTACTTTCCTAGCACGTGGGCGGTGGCAGCTTTTACCCGTGTGAAGCAGACAACAAAGTGAGTTACGGAAGAAAAGGCACCGCATGGAATATGCTCATCTGCGTACTCCGGGTCTGCAGACCCTTTTCTTCTTTTTCGCCGTAGGAAGGTTAGGTCAGCGTCTTTTTAATCAGATCTTCAGCGGTAACGATGCTGGTGATGCGCACGCCTAGTNGATCTTCNAAGGCAACTACTTCACCTCTAGCGATCAGACGGTCATTGATCAGAATATCGACCGAATCGCCGATCAAGCTGTTAAGTTCAATGACGTTACCGGGTGTAAAGGCCAAGATTTCCCGAAGCGGTTTGCGCGTTCGACCCAGTTCAACGACAACTTCCAGATTAACGTCTTGCAATAACTCTAAGGCATGCGGAACCGATTGTAAGGAACCGGCTCCCTGGATGTCGTCTTCCATGGCGAAGTCTTCACCTATGACATCCATACCACCATCTTCTTCTATCTCAGCTAATTCTTCCAGATCATCTGGNCTTAAACCGGTCTCGTCTTCTTCCGCCGAATCGCTGTTGGCTAAAAGTGCGTCAATACCACCTTGATCCATTTCTGACATTTTACCACTCCTTATTCATTATTGATAGAGCCCTGGNGGGCGCCAACTGTTTTAATCTAACCGGTTTAATCTGTCTCTTCGTACAATCCTGTAACTTTGACAGCTCGATTCTTTTCAAAGCGGCCCAAACGAGCATAAAATCTTGGTTTTTTTTCGACTTCGACAATAATGGGATCTACAATCTGCTTGTTTCGCACTTTAGTGTCCAGTTCGATCATACTGCCGACTTTCAACTCAGANAGATCACGCATCGGTAACAGGGTTTTGGGCAAGACGGCACGAACCCAAACATTGGTTTTATAAGCCCGATTTTTAACTTTTGACTTCGAGAATTCTCTCTCTTGCTCTTCGATGTCACCAGTGTCCCCCAATTCCTCAAGCGTGCTTTCCGATAAAATTGGTTCGATCACACTAGAAGAATAACAGAGGCTAATTTTTCCCTGTACATTAGCAAATTTAACACTGATGACAACATAGGTCATCTGCTCCCCTTGTGCGCCACCTGATATGGCATCAGTATCGGTTTCAATAGAATCCAAGACAAAACTAACGTCGGGCTTTAGCTGTTGCCAAACAGAGGTCATACTCTCCAGCACCTCATAAAACAGCCGTTCAATGATCTTCCGTTCAATGGCGGTTAGTCGCCGCGTATTAGGCGTAGCGGTGGCCCCCTTACCCCCTAATAACTTTTCGACTATTGGAAAAACCAGTTCCAAACCAACTTCGACGATGACNACACCAGAATATCCNGGTGACCTCACCCGTCCCAGACAGGAGACTTCGGATAAGGACATAATGTAGTCCGAAAAGGTGAGTGTGTCAATAGTNTCGTAATTGAGGTCGATCAGTACCCCCAACATCCCNGACAAGGAGGTTTCTAAAGNTCTCGNCATTTGNTGGTGGAGCGACTCCATAGCNTTGTCGTGTTTTTTGGAGATCAATCCNCGCTGCTCGCCCAGTTTATAGGGACGATATNTTTTGTCGCCCTCTTTTTGGGNNNCATGACCTCCTCCCGNCACCCCCATCNCTTCGAGCAAACTNCCCTCTCCGCTGTCGGTAGGAGTACCTCCCGAAATCAGATCGTTTATCTCATTTTGCGACAATGAGTCTGTGTCTTCGTTAGCCATTTTTCTCTCCGTCTTGAACCGGACAAGATGATTTATCGCGGCCTAATTATCTACCACTATAAGTTCGTAAAATATAACTTTCTTGACAATGGGCTTTTCAGCTGGCTTAAAGTATTTCGCTGCGTCTTTATCCTCTTTTGGCCCTTTTTTCACAAACGGATTAAAGACCTTGTCGTTGACTGCTTTCTGAATCCCTTCGGCATAGCCATCCCGATTGCTATAATCTTTTAGATCATCAGCAATTGCCTTTGACAATTCTTTCATGGTCTGGTTCTTAATCTCCGTCTTCAGAATAGATTGGATCTCTGGGCTTAACGCCCCCCACTTCGTATGGACGGCTTTCTCAACGACTAATTGTAAGGAGACCATTACTGTATTACCCGAACTTTTTGTTTGGAAGGTGATATTCTCAACCAAGATCGGTCTTGATTCAGCACTGATTTGGTAGGGCGTAGACTCACTGCCCAGTTGATCCGAGTTGTCGCTTGCTTCGGTTTGGTCTTTACCGATGAAAAGGATAGTGGCCAAAATAGCAGCAGCAGCCACCAGGATCAGCAAGACAGGATACAGAATCAGGTGGATGTTGAGTCCACTTTTTTTGGGCTCCGCTGTCTTTTCTGGTTCAGCAGTGTCACCAGGCGAGGCCTCCTCTTCTGTTGTCTCCGTAGCTTCAGTTGCTGAATCAGAACTTCCACTGGTGCCGTCGCTTTCTTGGTCTGACTGGCTACTTTCGTCTTGTGCTTCTTCGACCATGAATCACCTTAGTTAAATTATGCTTGATAATAGGGAGATGGCTGAACCGTTCCTTGCTGT
>PACG01000124.1 GCA_002699335.1 Candidatus Poribacteria bacterium | reverse complement strand
TTCTCAACATCAACTATATCAAACCGCATCCACCTAACATTTGCTCAGCACCCTACAACGACATGTACGATCCTGCGGATATGCCTCCAGCTAAACGACGCGAAGAAGAATTGCAATCGGAGCATCCATATCTTTCACGCATCCATCAAGACCCCAAACTCACATCCGACCGCGACCTGCGTGAAACTCAGGCCAATTACTGGGGTATGATCACCGAACTTGACACCTCACTAGGCTTACTCTTTCAAGCTCTCAAAAACACCGATCAGTGGGACGAAACGCTTATTCTCTTTTCCTCAGACCATGGGGAATACCTGGGAGATCATTACCTGACCGGCAAGGGGCAACTCTACGATGGCACTATGCGTGTGCCTCTCATCGTACGCGATCCGTCGATCCTTCATCATCAGCAGATGTCATACGAGGCTAACATCTCGATGGTTTTGTTGAATCCATTGACCACGCGCCCATCATCCTCGAGTATCTGGGTGTTCCTATCCTTCGCCGGTTTCAAGGTGCCATCATCCTGAGCCGTATACGGGGCCGCCAAGATAGCAAAACAGAGATTCATTACGAAAAAGACATCAGTGGCGAAGTAGTCGATATTGTTCCCGACCCTGACTTGAGATTGCTCTGGGTTGTCCGCGACAATGATTACAAATATGTTCAATTTGCCAGCGAAAAAATCCCACCCCTCCTTTTTGATCTTCGCAACGATCCTGGCGAGTACCACAACCTCGCTAATGACCCAGCACATATGCCCACCATCCTCATATACTGCCAGAAACTTCTTCGCTGGCGGATGAAACATGAGGACCAACACATGGCCCACTGGCATGAGGCGCACTCATAAATTCGATAAGATGCATTTCAAATTTCAGTTTCACTTGTCTGTAGTAGAATCATTTATCTAGTAGGTCGAGCAAGGCATTGGTCTCAGTTTCGTAACAATAATATACACTAAGCACAAAAGTGTTGGCTAATACATGTTAGGCAGCAGCGCGAGGCCATTTTCAACTCATAGCGAAAGGGCATTTCAGGGTCAGAAACAGGAAGGATTCCAATGGCAGATACAATGAAGGAGGTAGTTCCTGTGGAGTGTATAACTTTCCCTCACAAAAGATTGTTGTTCATACTTATTTTTAAGTTTTAAATTCAAATCATAATTTATTTAACCCTTTTTACTTAAGGCCAAAAGCGATAGGTATCTAGACCTGTAATAACACTGGCCAAAGTCCAACCCCCTCCCACTAAAAATTCACCCATTATTAATCCCAAGAAAAAGGGGGTGATTTTACGATATACTTTCAACCCGCAGTAGCGTAGGATAATTAATTTGGCTAGCCAGCTTATTAATAGGCAAGACCAAACTAGCTTCATGCCCCAGGAGGTGGTAATAGCGAATGCTGCAGGGTGAAGTGGCCACCAAACAAATCTAAGACGCATTATCGATAGTAAGACAGTCAGAGTAAAACCTATCAAGGTAAATACAGATTCAGGAAAGTCGGTCTCGCTGTTGGTAACCAACCATCTGCTTAGTCTTTCCCAAGGCTCGCGACCGAAGCTATGCACACGCATTCCGTGATGATAACTGGTAGAGAGTACAGCCCATCCTCCGACGAGAGAGCCCACAACAGCAGCAAGTACCATAGCTCCGAATAACTTTTTATTATTAATCTCTGTTCGCTCAGCCATTTTGAATCCTTCTAGTTGATGGGGCATGGGATGGCTCCTATAAGCTCTAGTAATAAACCAAAAGAGAGAAAACATGGTAAGGTTACCTATCCGTAGTCGACGACTACCAAGGAACCTTACTAAGATCTGATCTGGTCCAGAATAATGAAGATCATGTACAGGTGTACCCAGTTCAGCCCTCATACGAGTAACCGCTGTTACGATAACAAAATAGATGGCAAAAAAGGTTAGTGCCACACTAACTGACATTCCAGCTTGGTAACAGAAGACCAGAATCATTATAATGCCGCTGATAATACCCAAGATAGCAGTGCGATAGCGGACAGGCTCTTCAATATCATCCAATACTGAGTGTTTTTTTACTCCAGTCAAAGTATTGGTTAGACTATACCAAACACTTTGCAGATGCCTGCGACTCAACCAAATAGCAACAATGCATAAGGCTAAATATCCACCAGAAGCCTGTTCCTTAATATATGGAAATTTGGATAGTATTCCTCGACCAAAGGCGCTATTGACTACCATCAACATCTTCCAAAACAGAAATAAAAACCAGCAGGAAAAAGATAAATCTAGTGGAATGAAAAAGCCCATACCAATTACAAAGGGATAAAAGGAAAGGGGAAAAGATCCCATTCCATTCCAAGGCTTACTAGCAACCTGATAGTGGTGTACTTTGACTGATAGGGAGGGTAGGTCTGGGAAAATAAAGGACAAGCCGTTTAATAGGTCTACCAACGCCCCTATGGAGAAACCTATTAAGAACAATTGTTTTGTAAATAGATCCGTCTTTGGATTGGTCATTTCCAAGGGAAGTTGGATCGTAGGATAACTTAGACGCTCAGTTTCTACCCATTGTTGGCGTATAACTACATTCAAACACAACGTAACCAGTAGTAGCACCGAGGTGAATAGTGACCACCATAGTATTGGCGCTAACCAGCCCAATAGATGAAGCTTGGTATATAAGCTTGAATCTCCTTGATAATAGCCCTTTAGTATTTGTTTGTCATTGACAGTTAGCCAGGGTGGAATCTGGTGCCAAAATAGTTCTTTCCATTCATTCTCGGGAGTAGCAAACTGAAAAGCATGACCTAAATACGGCACCAGAATTTGCATCATATCATGCCCCGCAATTCCGGAGGAGATATTAACCATGATATAGACAACCAATAATTCCTGTTGTGTTAGTACCAGAGTGACTGATAGACGGCGGAGGCATAGGTTTAGAAAAAGCAGAAAAAGGATAGTTAAAATCGAAGTGAAAAATATAGAGATGATAGTCGAACGACCTGAATTGTGAATAAGTTCCATCATCACAATCCAATAGCTATTCAGCGGAATTAGTATCAGCCCAATGAAGATGGACCGAAAAGTCACGTTTCTATTGTTTATATGTTGATGTACCACTGAAACAAGTAACCTATACACAGACTATCCGAGAAAATAAAGATTCACTTAATAAAAACCTAAATTACAATAGGCTGATGAATTGGTGGAGAAACACTTTACCAAGCAAGAATTGAAGCTGATTTTAGGACCAAGCGGAGAGAAGAGTCATTAGTGCAGAATAAACCAGAGAGATATTGGGCAACTTTACTTTCAGCTTATTCAGGGGTAAGATTGAATGGAATTTGTCCATTGAATATGTCTGATATTCAACAAGCTGATGGGATTTCGCTCATGAATCTAACCAATAATGCTGGAGATAAGAGTATTAAACTCAAGCTGGCAATAGAATAGTTCCCCTTCATCCTAAGATCTTGGAACTTGGGTTTCTGGATTATGTCGATCAGATTGAAAATGGGAAACACCATAAACTGTTCCCTAATTTGAAGAAGATGGAGAGTACAGGATTTGGAACAAGGATTAGTCATTGGTTCGCCAGATACTTAACTAAACTAGAAATCAAAAAGAAGGGCAAAATTTTCATTCCTTCAGACATACTCTAGTTAATAGACTTACTAACAAGAAAGTTTATCAAGGAGCTAATAGGTCATTCTCACGATTCAATTACGATGGATGTTTATGGAGGGAGAAAATCTATGGATGTCTTGTTGAATGGTTGTGTGCTGATAAGATAAGATAAGAAGAATTACGCCATTACAATGTCTTTTTGGTAATTGAGAAAAAAAACTGGTTATTGGTAAATTTATTTTTATAATTCTAAAATATAGATGTAATGGATGTAACAACGTAATAGAGTTAAAAAAGAATAGGTATAATAAGGATTTGAGACATTACATCCGCCGCCTTTTCTTCCTTCTTTTGGCGTAAAGGACGTAAGTTGATTATTTCAGAATCACCATCTTTCGTGTTTCTGTATGAGCGCCAGCCTGCAACTGATAGAAGTAAGTGCCACTGGCCATCGTTTCACCATTTTCAGTCTTGTCCTCCCAACAAACTGCTTGGTCAGCAGCCACATACTCGCCCACCATTATCATTCCTAGTGCTAGTTGCCGTACTAGCTAATGGGTACTGGCAATCACTTCCGTATCCTGACTTAGTTCGAAAGGTATCCGAGTCTCAGGATCGAAGAGGGTGGGATAGTTAGCTAGCAACTGAGTGCTGGTGGGTAATCTCTCCGGCAGAATGGCTTGCAAAACATCCAACACCATTTCTTTGGCTGGTGAGCGTTGAGGCATAGATACCAATTTGTTGATAGCAGAGGCAACATAGTGCTTCTGTTCAGTAGTCAATTCAATCTTGGATATCGTGGAAGGTGCTGCGGTTAAAGATTTACCAAAGTTACCAGCCACAATCACTAAATCGAAGATATTAACTCCACCATCTCCGTTGACATCGCCCATAATACCAGCCCTGGTCCTACCGAATGAGCCAGCAGAAATTACTAAGTCGAAGATATTCACCGTGCCGCCACCGTTGACATCACCTGTTAACTTGGCTGCGTTTTTGGTTTCAACACCCGGCACCGTAATAGTGGTTTGGACAGGGTTAGCAAAACCATCTTGGTCCAGCTTGATTACTTCCGTATAGAGTGGCATGGCCATCGCCAAATTCAGACCAAGGGTATGTCACTAAGCACTTGCTCGCAATACCAATCAAGACACTAACAGCTACCTATTGGGAGGCGGCTAAACGTACCGTCATCCATTCCTTACTATCATTGGAATGCGATCAGCCATTCTGATTAGTTTTTCGCACATAAAATCTTCACCGGTTTGTTCCAGCTCGGTTGCGGTATAGGTGCCTCGGCTGCGACAATAACGGATATCTACGCTCCAGCGCACTGCCTCGGATTGATTGGCCTTGCTGCCATGAAAAGTCATATTAGAGAAGATCAGAATATCGCCCACCTTCATCGGCAACAGAATAGGTGTTCCTCGTTCTTCTACATCAACACAGAAACGCATATTTTGGTTTTCATCGCGGGTACTGTCGATTAATTCCCAATGATGACTGCCGGGAATCACATAAAGACAACCATTAACTTCACCCACATCAACCAACGGAATCCAAACGGAGATAATATGGGCGTGTTGGGACAGTCTTCCATAATACTGACTATCCTGATGAAGCGGAAAGGCTGTTGCCTGGCTGTTGGGCATTTTAGGCCACAGATATAACCACCATTAAAGCTGATGTTAGGCTCAAGGTGAGGTTCCAGGGCATCAGCAATAGCAAGTGATGAATCAGCGCATGGAGCTCCGGGCCCAGAACAGGCTGATTCCAGGAGCGCAGATGCAGTTCATTGTCCGCATGTAAGATGCTAGTCTGTGGGCAAATGGCAAATCTTCATGGAGTCCGCCAATGTTACCTGCCTCCATCAGCTTTTGGGCATGGCTGCCGACTTGGGTCTGAATACATTGGCGAAACGGTTGCAAATCAGTTGGTGGAATGGCTGGCCGGATAAGTTGATACCCGTCTCTTTCATAAGTGTTCATAGTCAATATAGCAGCGAGAGTGAGAGATAAAGACGTCTGACATGGCAAGTAGGTCCAGTTGTTGATGAAGCCATTATATAGCAATGCAAATTACAGGTCAACAGAGTCAGAATTAGATAGAATAGAAGAAGGGAAAAGAGTACCAACTAGGGTAGCTGATACCCGCCTGATCCCCCTACACGAGTTATCTTTTGCCCGGGTATCGATAAACCATAGATTAGCTCCAAAATAAATGAGTTTTAGCTTTAAAAGAAAGTAATCCCCGACATTACTTACCATTAACGGGTTCGTTCATTACTTGTCCACTCCCCCATATTCAAGAAATAAGCTGATGCTAGAGGCTCCATTCCTTCATGTTTGGCCCAACCCAAGGCAGTTGAGTTATATAGATCGTCCTTCATTTCTGTCTCGTCCCCTATTCCAGTAACAAACGCAGACATTGAAATGATCCATACTGAGCTGCTGAGTGCATTGCCGTCGCTCCTTGCCCATGCTCCGAACCACCAAAATTATGTTTCAGGTTAGGATCATCCCCTTCTTCGAGCCATCTCGCTGAACACACACTGTCGCTATAGACTGACCAAAGCGGTGGGCTCCTCGGTAAGGATTACTATTTACATGGGCTCCATATTCAACTAACCGAGACATTGAAACTAGTTGGTCGTTCCTTGCTGACCAGGATAAGGCTTCGTCCAGTATTTCTTGCTGAGAATTGGTTCTATTCCATTCTGGGAATTGAGCAATAGGTCAGTAAAAGTCAACTTGGTTGGCCGCATCAGATTTCAGATTGCCCTGATCAAAAAGGCTCTATTTCATGTCCCAGAGCTGAAGCTGTCCGTAAATTATAAGGCGTGGTGGATTGGATAGGAATTGAGTCATCTGAGAATTGGCATAGAATAAAGCCCGTGCCAGAGAAGAGCCGTCTCTGGCTCCCATTAATTGACCATCTAGTGAAGCCTCAGCATCCAAAAGTAATTTGGCCAGTTCAAAGTGATTAGATATGGCAGCCACATGAAGAAGCAGTTTACCTGATGCATCTGCTTCAGAGGGGCTGGACCCAGCATTTAAAATCAGTTCGACAGCTGAAAACTGCTCTTCAGTGCTTCTCTTGGTAGGTATAGCCCTATCTTGAGTGGCTGTTAGGCAGGCCAACAGCAGTANGGTTTGCCCGTTATTGNCCTTTCTGTGGATTAATTGTGGGTCTTTGCTAATTGCATTTTGAAGAGCACCCAAGTCNCTATTTTCGATAGACTGAATGGTCTGATCAAAATAATTCATACCTCTTCACCAAAACATAAAAGATAGCCATTGTCATCCTGGATTAATAATTGTCGCACTTGAAAAAAGGTGATTTCCAATGGTTCGACAATTATTATTTCCTTAGCCAAATATTCAGCATAGAGCTTATCAATGCCCTGATTCAACCAAATATAAACATCAAAACGCCCGCTTTTCAATGGTTGAGGAGCATTTTCTTGCTCTTGATTAAGCATGAGTTGAACTGAACCGCGATGCAGGACAACAAAATTTGGAGGTTCTCCCCAGTAGCGGTTAAAGCAGATCTAAGATAATCCCGATAAAATTCGGACGATGCAATGATCTCAGGTACGATCAAATGAGGTGCAATTCCCTGCCAAACAATTTCTTTCATATGACTCTTATAATCATATCCTATATGTCACCGAACACTTGTGTGAAATTTACTGTGAAATGGGGGGCACCCTTCGTGCTGGTATCGTATGACTATTTGCATACTTGGTAGTATATTCCGCCTTAGATTAGAGTTTAAATTAAATCGTGAACAACAATTCTTCCTTACATAACTAAACTACCAAAAAACCAGATATTATTTTCTACTTCTGAGGTCAGGAATTGACAAGCATTTCCAAAATATTGCCCTACCTAGTTCTTTAAGTAAATACTCTCCTTTTGTAGTTGCTGAGGGGTAACTAGCCCTACCCTTCAGATCTTATTTAACTGGCAAATCCCGTAAAAAGTCCTTCTCCAGCTGGGGTTTGATAATGGTCAAGCCATCGGGCTTCTGGAAAGATAACGAGCTTCTGTTTTTAAAAAGGTGAAGCGGAATCTGCCGACCTTACCAAGGAGATTGTATGCTGAAATCCCATGTGCCATTACGAAACCGTGCCCGAGATGTCAAATCTGCCGGCACCCCATTTGGCACAGCTCTTCGGTTAAACTGGATACGGGGTTCGTTGGTTGCATTCTTGGTTACACAATGATAGGTTCGGCTATGCAGAAAAACAGCAGTATTAGCAGATAGAGTGAAGGCAACCTGATTGGGTAATGATTCATAGGGATCGCCTGTTGGTAGATCTCCATAACGGTGGCTACCAGGCACAACCAACAACTGACCGTGTTCCGGAGTATAGTTTCGGGTGAAAACTATTCGGTTCAGGATGAAAAGGTTGGGAGCACTGCTCCAAGAATCTTGGTGCCAAGCTTGTCCACAACCACCAGAAGTAACCCATGATCCAATGCTTCCAGCTGTTGATCCTATCCNCGCCTGATAGTTTATNCGTAACTGTTTGNATAACTTCGTTTTCAAATAGNACTAGTANGTCNGGATCTGACTCNAGNTTNCCGAAGATCTTGGTCCAGATATCAAATCGTTGGCAGTACTCTTCTCCCGCTGCCCAAGGACGTTCGTCCAACTGGGTTAGAAGTCTATCTGCCACACGATCTGCGGCTGACACCCAATGCTCGGGAAACATGCCTTTCAAGACTACTATTCCGTCCCGTTCAAAAATATCAACAATACTGTCCAAATCTGTATTTTCCCATACCAGTGGCAACAACTGTGGTGTGTTACTCATATTTCAGGTGTTCCTTCTTTTTGTTCTAAGCAAGTATGCTTAGAGGGCCAGTTTCCTTGGTTGAAGAAATTGTTTGGTTGTTGGTTGGCAAAATCGTGTTGCCAAGCACCATGGAACAAGGTCTGCCGTTGCAGGATATCTATTGTTGTAAGGATCAGCGGGTTAATTCTAAATGCCGTTTTTACCTCCACTTCCTTGAATGATAGGGACATCCCCAGCAGTTCGAGGAAATTTAGCAGGTCATTTCTCCACGCCCAGACCGATTGATTTAACTCGCCCTTGGATTGACCGATTCACGAACGCCTTTTCGCTGTTGGTTGGAGCCAATCATTTGTTGCATGCACTGGCGTTGGATTTCGGTCGCTGTTTCAGGATCGTAAAAAATTTGGGTGTCGAATATGAAATCGTATTGCCCGTCCCGGCCGTGCCCTGCCTTTAAAGCCCGTTCACGGATCTGTTCCCGCAGCCACAACTTGGGGAAAGGAAACCCGTAAGAGGGCCACATCTTTTCTCCCGCTTGACAGTAGGAGACGTCGGTAAAGTAGCGGCAGTAGCCTGAGCCGCCGGGTTTACCACGGCGTCCATGCATCAAAGCGGAATGGACGACAACCGCCGAGCCTAGAGGTAAATCGCTTACCGTTAAAGAGCCTGGCAGATCCTCGCTGTAAAACTTGTCGCTGAAGGCGTTGCGATGCATCACCGCCGTGTGGGAGCGAGGGAGCAGGATAAGATCCCCGATTTCGCCGTTTAGCCCGTTAGGATAATAAAAGCAGTGTACCATTACTTGGTCACGGTCAATCTGTGGAAATTGTTCGTAGTCGTGGTGCCAGTTCGAGCCAGGGGTACCGGGTTGATGTCGTTCTGCGTGCTGATGATGGAGGGCAAACCTGGCCTCCCCCATTAGCGACTGAATGTTAGCCACCATTGGTGGGTAGGAGGTCAACCCTCCGAGGTGTGGTAGGGTTACCACCAGTGCCGAACCGTTGGCGTCAGTATTACGCTCGGCGTATCCGCCCGCCCGCAACTCGCGTAGACGGTTGATATCCTGTATCACCGACTCCGCGTGATCAGGTGTTAGGAACTCGGGAAAAATCAGATAGCCTTGATCGGTAAAAAAGTTGGTCTCTTCGGTAGTTAATCCAGTAAGATCCATTGTGTTATCCTCCAGGTTATTACCTCTCCCCAGCCCGGCGTAGGTTCAGGCTTCCCGACCGTAGGTATATAGGTCGTAGGGGTTATTTTTCCAATGCTCCTCGCCAACGATAGAGCTGTTGGTTTTCTGCCTCCGGTTGATCACGCACTCTTTGATCCTTCTTAATACGTGTTTGTAACCCATTTGATGAGCCAGATTGTAGAGTTAGTGCGGATCACGGACGATATCGTAGCGTTCATCTTCACCGTAAGGGTTGTAAACATACTTTCAGGATCCTCTTCTGACCATTCGAACCGAGGCTAACATCGATTCGTATCCACGGAACTAGCTGCGACTAACTCCAGAAAGGTCAGCATCAGATCGACCAGGCTGACGAATTGGTTGCATATTTCTCCCGTGGTAAGTCGGTGAGGATACCTGACTGACAGGGAATGTGGTGGGTCTCCTCATACATGTTCTCTTGTTAAAAAGGCGGTGACTTCCCAACACATCACCATGGTCAGAAGAAAAAACGATAACAGTATTATTCCATTGCCCATTGGATTTTAGACCATTCAGCCCAGGCCTCACGATCACGAGCTTTTAGCTGATCGAAGAGGTGACGAACGAAGTCGATGTCACGGCGAGAATAGGAGATGAAGAGGTCTGACACGAGAAGCTAACCTCCATTATTGGCTTTTATTATAAAGCAATGCGAATTACAGCACAACAAGAGGGGATTGGAATGGCTGAGGAAGAAAAAGGGTACCAACTAAGCCGTTAATACCCGCCTAATTACCCCGTACCGGATTTGTGAACCTAGACAGTTTCCGTTTACTCGCAAGTTGCATACATTCTCCTAATCGGATGGTGTTGGGGTGATTTATCGGGATGAACTACCAAAAGAACCTAACCCGATGTTAAGTGGATGTAAGTCAGATCCGACAGGTTAATAAGTTACCACAATCATTTTTGAGAATCCATATACAAATAACAATTCCTACCCTGTTCAGTATTCAAAAATTCTGTTTCTNACNATAATCACCACAATCACCACAATCATTTAATGAAAACGAGTCAATAAGTAAGAGATACATCTTATATTATTAATTACCTACCTCGACTTAGACTCGAACCTATTTGTTAATTAACTCTAATTAGATTACCCACCTCATTCTCATTGAATAATTGTCTGACTTCACTTAATTGAACCGGCATCCTCATCCTCCTTTTATCTGCCCCTGTACCAGTAACAAATGAAATTAATGACATATGACTGTGGTGTCCGTGGGTTGGTAAGTTACCACAATCATTTATCGGATTTCATCTGATATATTCACCATTGTTCTTCCTCCTAAAACGGACAATTTATAAATACAGGTAAATCAGGTTACTTATAAGGAGGAACCAATGAAACCCAACCAAACCTGGCCAATCACTAAAACCAACCGTCGCAAAGAGTTATTCCAAGTCAGAATCCAACCCACACTCAGAAATCAGGTGCGTGAAATATCTCACCTGACTGGTCAATCCTTGTCCTCGATTGCTGAAGAAGCATTTCTGGATTTTATCCAAAAAAACCGTACTGGACTCAGAGATCAGATGTCGGTAAAACAAGAGTCTTGGACTGCATTACTGGGAAGACAATCGTGAACAAATGGAAACAATTCCGAACAGAGATGCCGAATGGTGAGACAACAGTCATCACCGGTCAAACCAACCAACTAGATTCAGAACCCGATTCTGTTTTTTGGCAACAGTTAGAGCTAGTTAGTCAAGGGTTACAAACTGGACTCAGAACTCAACTGAATCAAAACTGTCTGGATGTAGTAGAATCCAAAACAGATAAGGAAAGATAGAAACACCTACTAGAAGGAGTGATCTTATTGTCAGTAATCCATCTATTTGTCTAGTGGAATCTAAAGGTGGTATCCGTCAACTAGTAACCGAACTGGTTCCCGAATCCCACCTGTAACCACACACCATTTATTTCTAAACATCCTGTCAATAATAACTACAATAACTACCGATAAGGGAATAACTCTAAGTTTAGGAGTCTTTCTCTATGGTCTAACCTCAAAATAACCCAACCCATTTTCATTTTATCTTTCTTTACCATTACCATTTCTAGAGCAATCGGAATTTAAACTGGCAAGAAATCATTAAGTAATTTCTTTCAATGATGTTTTACATCGGACGAATTAAGTCAAAAACGTTAAAGAGGTTTATTGTGGTAGACACTGAAAAACGATAGGATGTGATGCATTATAGAGAACTAATCCGGAAAGAAATTGCAGAAAAGCGAAGGCCTCATTATCGAGGGATGGACACAGCCGAATGGTTAAAAGTAGATGGATTTCATCAAAAACTTATAGAGAATTATGGAGGTAAAATAGAATTAGCAAGAAAAGACGTGATGTAAAAAGGATTCTTGATAACAAGAGACTCCATTCTATCAACAATGTGAATTAGTGAGTGGAAAGTTGCTGTGTGGTTAAAAATGTATTGGAGGAGTTTTCGCTCTTATCCTGAGCCAGATGGTAGCCAATCACTGGCCTTGATTCTTCAAAGTGAATGGATTACCCGTAATAAGCACAAGACAATAGCCGAATGCTATCTTGATAATATGTCTCCTGCTGACAGAACTGAGAATCCTTGGTTGCTAGTGGACCTTTCCGTTGGTTCACTAGCAGGCCGCACATATGACGGGCTGTATTATCGGAAGGTAAGCATTGGGAGGAACTCTCTGAGCGTCATCGATTTAAAAACCAACCCAATTTGTGTCCTATATCCGTCATGGTTGATATGGACCCGGCCAAACTTGGTAGAATTTTCAAACTCTTAGGATTCTTCTTTCGGCAATAACCGATCATCTGCTAACATCAGATGATTCACTTGTCCTGCTAAATCTGTAAGAGGGTGTCTAAAAACGAAACAGCAATAAAAATATTGGGCTAAAATCAGGGTCTGGATAAAAAATACCCCACTGATCTGAGTGATCCGGAATGGCAGATAATCAAAGACGCATTCCCGCGGCGAAAAAAACAGGTTGCCAACAAGGAGATATCAGATCAGAGAGGTGGTGAATGCGGTCTTTTACACTTCCAGAGGTGGGGATTGATGGCCAATGCTTCCCAATGGCTTTCCCCCTGGAAAAGTGTGTTGGGCTACTTCAGGCAATGGAAGAAAAGCGGTCTTTGGCCAAAGATTCATGAAAAGTCTAAGGCAGGAAGTTGGAGAAGCGGGCGCAAGGCAGAAAGAAGATAGTGCAGGGATGATTGATAGTCAAGCGGTAAAAACGGCAGAACAAGGGGGCCCACTATGATGTCGGCCAAAAAATAAAGGCCAGAAAGGGCCATCTTCTGGTTGATAGGTTGGGATTAATTCCAAGCCTATCAGTCCAAGCTGCAGACAGACCAGATCCAGATGGTGCCAAATGGGGGCCACCAAAAGTAGCTGTTACGGCCACTGGATTAACATTGATCGGGGCCGAGGGTGGATATGGGGGTAATTAATGGTTGGGGTCCAGGATATCTGTGGCTAGAGGCTGGAAATAGTGAAAGGTTAGGATAATTAAAGTAGTCCCAAAAGGATGGATGGTTGAACCTGCATTTGCTGGGCTTGATCGGTGTCGTCGATGGAGTAAAGACTCTGAATATTTGGTTAGCTCAAGTGAAAATATGATTTATATTGCCATGATACAACTCATGCGGAGGCGACTTGCCATCAACTCAACTTAGAGCTTTTAGACACCCTCTTAGATCGAATGAGCCTACTAATCTGCATCTTTGTTTTCTTTGTTATGAAATTTCAAACCTAACTACTGATACTGTCGACTCTTCTTCTTTTAAGGCGAAGTCCAATTTCTCTTTTTCATAATCAAGGCTGCTTAGATACTCCCCTAAGGCTGAGTCTTTATACACATTCTCTGTTATAGCAACTTGACCAGCCTCTGCTATTGATTGTAGTTTAGCCGCAAGATTGACCGTTGTCCCAAAGTAATCAATTCCCGTATCCCCATTAACTGCCATACAATGTCCCGAGTGAATAGTGATTCTCAGCCGCAATTTGGTCTCTTCACTATTTGGTCGAAAATAGAGCTGAATTTGCTCAGCGGACAGAAAAGCATCTTTAGGTGTTTGAAAAGCTGCCATCACGGCATCACCTACCGTTTTGACCACTGTTCCATTCTGATTTTCGACTAGCTGGAACATTTTGCTGAAGTGCTTACGTACTTCAATAAAGGCCATTGTATCTCCCACGTCATTATAAAATGCAGTAGATCCCACAATATCAGTGAACAAAATATGCTGAGTGCCAATTTCTAGTGGCATTCCCTCGGCAATGGCTTCAGCAGGAAAAAGTCGTCGGAAAGTAGGGAAGTTAAATAAGTCAATAGGCCTGAGGGCGCATTGGTCATCACTAGATGATTCTAATACAAAAGTTTGGGCTTTGTTGGTTTCATTTTCTAGTCTAATTAGAGGGAAATTGCCAACCTGATGGTTAGTTCCAGTATTACTCAAATTCCAGACTAATTCATTTTGCTTGTCTTCAAGCCCTATGTCTAACAAATCAAAGTTCATTTCTCCTTTGATACGCATTCGATAACGACCAGATTCGAGACGAGTTAAGACTGATTTATCAGTGTTGGCATCAACTTCTTGATGAAGTTTAATATGAGCGCGATGTGTTGGAGCAGATGAACAAAAAGGACGAATATCTATCGATCGGATAGCAGCATTCACTTGAAAGGCGACTTCTAGGGCGTTAGATCCAGTTAGGTTGAAATCAATCATGCACGGTTCACAACTACTGCTCTGCTGTAATTCGGATAAATTATTGAAGCTTTGTCTTGTGTTTTGGCAATGTGGACATATCGCGTCCCAACGCAAATCAAGGAGACCAATATCGACTGCATGCAACAAAAGGCTTATAACATCGTTCTTTTCTGCTTCCCATTCTGAAACTAAAGGCAGTAATCTAATCTTACCCAGCAAATCGTCGTCAGTATGGCGGATATATAATTCGAGTTTGTCCACCAGGTCATCTTTGAAGCCAATATTTCTTAATTGAGAGGCGTTATGTTCTAGTCTGCTATTTTGTTCATCAGTGAATCGAATTTGATTTTGTAGAAAATTTTTTGATTTTTGCTCACGTGCATAGTCTTCCATTTTGCCCATAAGGTCAGGGATGAGTTTCTCCATTCTCGGTTTTTGCATGCTAAACATGATAGTGCTAAGCATATTCTTAGGAACAAGTCCGAAATAGAGATGAATCCGAGATTTAGTTAGTTGTATTTCTTCAGTTAGAACAATACCCCTAAAATAGCGAAATATCCCCTTATAAAAATCATGCGTTTGCATAACACCGACGTCTTCTATCCAAGTCCATTCCTCGATCCATTTCCCTCTTGGATCCTTACCGTGAAGCTGACCGTCAATTTCTCTATATTCACGTTTAGGAAGTCCACCCAATTTTGCAAAAAAATTACTATCGGAGAAATAAGGCCATAGGATATCAATCTCCAAATCTGAATCGTGGGAAAAAACCATTTCTATTGGATTAAAATTAGTCAAAATTTCATCTGGCCAAGGATAATGCTGATTAAAATAGGACGGTGTAGGATTGATCATTTTTTGTTCCTTCAAGGAAATTATGTTTGTTTTTTTAATTTTTCTCTTTTTAGGACTACAGTTCTAAATATGGAAAAACATCTCATCCTATGAAATGGGATAATAAAAGATTATCTCTTACAATACTATATGAGACTCAAATTAAAGGCCAAGAAAATCATAGATTAGCAAACAGAAGAGAAGAAAAAGGGTACTAGCTAGGGTAGCTGATACTCGCCTGATTACCCCAGACACCAGTTATCTTTTGCTCGGGTTTCAATGAGCGCTTTAATAGCGTAAAACTTTCACTTCAGAATCACCATTTCTCTGGCAACGGCTAAAGGCAGTCCTGATAGCTAATCCTTAACCACGCTGATTGGCTTTGTGCCGATTCATGACCGATTAAACAGAGACGTAGACATTGCCTAGGGCATAATCGTAGTCGTGAAAATCGGTGTCGGATAGCAAACGGGTTAGTCAGTGATGGCGTAAAGCCGTAAGTCGATCAGTTGATGCCCTTCCAGTATTTCCATATATCTTCAGAAAAGTCGTAGCGAATCTGTTCCAAATCCTTCCGTCGCAACCGAGCGATACAAGCGATCCGGACATTCCTGCTGACATTGTGGCCGGCCGTATGGGTTATCATGCCGTGCCAAAAACAGATATCTCCCGGCTGACCGGTAAATTCATAACCATCTCCCAGATCAAATGGAGCTACACCACCGGGTAGGCAATCAACATCGTGGTAACGAAAGAACTCAGCCCAAACTTTGTGGCTGCCGGGCCAAACGGTAAAACCGCCACCTTGTGCCTCAACCTGGCTCAGATAGACAGTGACACCGAGCGTAAATTGACCTACAGTTCCTTTCGGCACACCGTTGGTCGGTGTGTGATAACCGTCCAGATGACCGTGTTTGGGCGGATTCCATTTTTGACTTGGGCGAGGAAAATTAACGTGTGGCCCTACCCCACCGTCTTCATTCAGCAAACCTTGGCCCACCATCTCTTCGGCCATAGTAAAAATCGGGTCCTCATAGACCAGTTTCTTAATTTCGCTCTCACCGCCACAAGGAACGGTCTGATACCCTTTGTCCATCCAAGTTTCAGGATCGTCTCGCTGAATGTCTGGATCCATCTCTGCTACATGCGACCAAAATACATCTTGAGCTGCGGCCACTATTTGTGAGTCTAAGGCTGACCGAACCACCAAAAAGCCGTTTTCCTTGAAAAAGGCTTTATCCTGATCTGTTAAGTACGACACTTTTACCCTCCGTTAAAACACGACCCTATCGAAAGATTTGTGTTACATCCTCTCATTGTAGTCGGTTGATGGACTGGAGTCAACCCCTTATTAGGGCAAGCCGGTAAGACCCATATCCTTTAGGTTCGGCATCTAAGAGGGTATCTAAAAACGAAACAGCAATAAAAATATTGGGCTAAAATCAGGGTCTGGATAAAAAATACTCCACTGATTTGAGTGATCCGGAATAGCAGATAATCAAAGACGAATTCCCGCGGCGAAAAAACGGGTCGCCCCAGGAGATAGCAGATCAGAGAGGTGGTGAATGCGGTATTATACACTTCTAGAGGTGGGGTTGATAGCCAATGCTGCCCAATGACTTTCCCCCTGGAAAAGTGTGTCTGATCACTTCAGGCCATGGGAGAAAAGTAGCCTTTGGCCGAGGATTGATGAATAGTTCGGTCAGGAAGTTGGAGAACCAGGCGGAAGGCAGAAAAGGCAGGAAAGGCAGAACTGGCATTGAATTTGAGCCAGAAAAGTGAGAATGCCTACAGCATTGAGCTCGCCCCGAGCACGGTTTCAGTTTCAGGTGCGCACGGCCACGGCGTCGCGCA
>PACG01000123.1 GCA_002699335.1 Candidatus Poribacteria bacterium | reverse complement strand
ATCTGCCATATTGAACACTCCAGACAGCGGAGTCCAGTTAATTTTAGGGTCAACTTAATAGCGGGACTCATTTCTTACACTTGGAAGGAGAAGAAACCTTCCATTAGAATGCCTCGAAATGCTCTAACTGCTTGATGAGAGGTGAAAAGGCCGAATTACACTAGAACAATTATGGTTGGGTGGGAATTTTCTCCGACAACTACCAATTGAATTAAGCCAATTGACATCTTTAACAGAATTACATCTAGGCAGAAACCGAATCTCTCAAATCCCATCTGAATTGAGTAATCTAAAGAAATTAGTTTCACTCAACTTGAGTCACAATCGTTTGACTGAAATACCACCACAGATTCTGGATTTACGACAATTAGAAACACTTAATTTAGAGGGAAATGTAAGAAGTGATATTGTTACTGATTTCGGTAAACTATTGACCTACCGAGAGCAGATGGAGCAGACATTAGAACAAGTAGCAGTTTCACAGGAACAATCAGAAGTTTTAAAACGAGCAGCAGTGGAAGCAAGAGGACAAGCAGAAGTCGCTCAAGAACAGGCAGAGAATGCAAACCAATTCAAAGGTCAGTTCCTGTCGCAAATGAGTCACGAAATCAGGACTCCGATGAATGGTGTCATCGGTTCTCTTGACTTGATTGATGAACAAAAATTAGATTCAGAAGAACGGGAACATCTAAAAAAAGCAAAGAATTCGGGTCAATACCTACTGACTGGTATCAATGAGATCCTTCAGTTTTCCGAGTTAGATGAAGGGAAAATAACTTATCAACAACAGCCATTTGACTTGATTAATACCTGTCACGAAATTATAGAAATCGTACTACCTTTATCCCAGCAGAAAAATACCGAACTGAATCTGGATTACTCACCTGTAATTTCGGGAGGGTGTTTAGGTGATCAACAAAAGATCAAACAGGTCTTACTTAATCTGTTGGGCAATGCTATCAAGTTCACTTCAGAGGGAGAAGTGAAGTTAAAATTCAGGCGAATCAGTCAAGAATCAGAATAGAGGTTACTGATATGGGGATTGGTATTGCAGAGGAACAAATAGAGAATATATTTGAATCCTTTACCCAAGTAAGTCAGGGCATCAATCGCAGGTTTGGTGGAACGGGTCTGGATTTAACCATCAGTTAGAGATTTGTACAGGGAATGGGTGGAAAGATCGATGTAGAGAGTCAAAGAGGAAAAGGATCAACATTTTGGTTTGAATTACCTTTGGAAAGGACGGAATTACAAGCAGTTCCAGAAGTGAACAAATTGGGTGGATAACACCAACTGTTAGAAGCAAGACCATTGAGAATATTGTGATTGATAAATATATTATGCACGATCAGGATTCTTCATCCTTTGCCGGGATTCCCACTGACACAACTAGCACAACAACTAAACGGCAAAGCAAAGGTAGAAATTCATTCTGTCATCTTGAAACCAATGGTTTTCTTTACATCAGTCAGGCAATTCGCATCCAACTCTTTGAATACAACAACCTTTTTCTGCTGAAAGATGCCGATCAGGATTATATTCACCTCAATTACATCACTCACCCTTGCCAAGATGCCAACAACCCCAATTGGATATACTTTGACTTCAGAAGTGCCAGATACAAACAATTTGCTGTTAGTTCAAGTGAAAAGAAAATTTGTGCTAGATTTCAAATAGACTCTAAAGGCAAAGAAAGACAGGGAGCAAAATTTGGATCAACAAAGACAGAATGGAGATCAAATTGGACTTAGAGAAAGGAGTCTATACTGGTAGAAAGAGACAATAGAGTTTAGTAACTGATCAAATTTGGATTAGAAACAAAGAAGGAGTACTCATTTGGATACTCCTTTTTCATTCTGTCACAATCAAATCAATGCAGTTGCATAGACACCAGCACTGCTATCATTTGACATAATTCACCCGTTTGCCGTAGACAATAATTCCACTTTTTCCTCAATGTCTTTTGATTTGCCAATCTTACTGTCTATTTTTTCCACTTGCTGTAGATTCTTAGCAATCATTGTTTTGACTTGGTCCTTAGTAAATTTGCGCAAGTGAATACTTGATTCGGTTAATTCTGTGGCATCATTGTGGGTGAGGCAAACTTGCCGACCAATCTCGATTAGGTATTGACCCATCATTATTTACCCTCTGATGCCAGAGTTAAATGATAATCACGAATGATCTCTTTGTTCTTGTTGGCATACATCTGGACTGCTTGCTCGGTACTAGCACTGATGGAAGTATCTCGAATGATTGCCAATGTGCGAATGGATCGTTTAAAATCTGGGCTGATCCTTGCCTGATGCAGTTTCTTACTGCCTTGACTGTGCCAATTTTCGCTCATTTTGTTTCCCTTTCTTTTGGTGTATTTGTTGACTGCTGAAATAATCAACTGCACCTATTTAGAAGAAATTAGATTTTCATCAGTTGGAGGGAAATAGAGTTTTGAGATTGAGTGAGGTGAGATAAGGTTGCAGTTCAAGATTAAATTGGTCAATATTCGACTCTAAACAGTGAACCCCGACCCCAAACGTGTTATGATAACCTTCACAAGGCGGCAAAATTAAGGCCTGAAAAAGACACACTTGACGACACAGAATGGTGCCTGTTATAGTGTGTCGAGAACCGTTGAACCCTTACTGTATCAGGTAAAAATGGACAGTTTGAATTGGTGGAAGAGTCTAGATTAGACTATGTTACAGTTTCTAAGCCCGATTTTTTTGGCAATTAGTGTCGCTGGAGCATCTCTGCCGATCATTATTCATTTACTCAATCGTCGCCAAACTCATCGGTTCATCTTCGGTACCATCCGTTTTATCCAAAAATCCATCTACTCTAACCAGCAACGTCACAGACTTAAGGAGTTGTTGCTATTGTTACTGAGAGCTTTAATTTTGTGTTGTTTGGGGGTGGCCTTTGCCAGACCGTTTTGGCCATACCATCAGATGCTCGAAGCGGTTGATCGGCAACGAAACGTGGTGGTCGTACTCGACTGCTCCTATAGTATGGGAGTATCTGCCAACGGGTCTAATACCTTTACGATGACGAAACGGTTAGTTTCAGAAGCGTTGGATCAATTGACTCCACAGGATAAATCTGCTTTGGTACACGTCTCGAACTATGCCAAACCGGACAAATTGCTGGATAAAAATCATCAGTTAACTCAGGCCGCCGTCGATAGTGCTCAACTGACCCACCGGGGTACTAACTTGCTCAGTGGTCTGCAGATGGCAAATGAACTCTTACAAAAAGCCGTAAAAGGACAGAAGGAGATCTGGTTAGCCAGCGATCTGCAAAAAGTAGGTTGGTCACAGCTCTTAGCCATAATTGGTGAAAGTGATCAACTTAGTTCAGGTCGAGAAAGTATCAATATTCCCTCAATTAGATTGCTGACTATTCCAGATCAACCTGCTCCACCTAATTTAGCCGTTACTGGCCTGGTGGTTCCCCAGACGATTGGTCCAACTAAAACGACCGTCCTAGCACGAATTCGTAATTTTGGGCAGGTTAAGCAACAAACAACGGTCAGCCTCTTTTTGGATGAGAAGCAAACCCAAAGTAAGCAGATAACAGTTGAGCCTCAGCAGATTACGGATGTTAAGTTGCAAACCGAAGCGTCTGCCGATCTGGATCAGTCAGCGTTAACAACGACTGCGTTGCGTACTACACAGCATAAAGGGTTTGTTGAAATCACCGACCAATCGGTGCAGATCGATAATCGTCGTTACTTTTGTACTCAACATATCCGTCAGATTCGCTTGCATCTGATTCATCAAGTTTACCCTCGGCTGTTTCCACGAAAGCTTGTCCTCGACTCCGATCAGAGGGGGGGATCAGGTGATGCCGATGAAACGTTTTATCTGCAGAAAGCCTTACAAGCAGGTCAACAGATCTTGCCCGTCAACTGGACCGCCTCAACCCAACTACCAAACAGCCAATCGTTAGAGACTACTTATGACTTGATGATTGTACATGGTACCTCGTTGATATCAGTAGACCTGGCTAAATTGCTTACCTTTGTCCAGCAAGGAGGTGGGCTATTGATTGCTGGCAGCAATACAGATGCGAGCGATAAATTTCCCCCTGACTCTGATCGGGGAGCTTCTCTTTTGACTTCACTGTATCCTTGTCAGTTTTACCCTCGAGCCAACCCAAGGTTAGCTCGATCAGGGGTAATGTCAGCATCTCGTTCAATAGATACATCCACGGGGACTGAGGATTCAGGCTCCGACCAAAGGCCAGCGTCCTCGAGCCAACCTAAGGTTGGCGCAGTTGGGGAAATGATCTTAACTCAAATAGATTTCAACCATCCACTATTCCGCTCGTTTCAACAGCAATATCAAGGCGATTTTAGTCAAATTCAGTTTGATTGGGTTGCGCCCTGCTTGCCTGATGCTGAGGCAACAGTGGTTGCTAGTTTTGAGGATGGAACACCGCTGCTGATCGAGAAGTCTGTTGGTCGAGGCCGGGTGATTTTCCTTAATGCTCGACTTGATCGGCAAGGAACTGATTTTCCCATTCGTCCCATTTACTTGCCGTTTCTTCATTCGGTGATCCGGTATCTAGCTCTCTATCCAACCGACCAATCTAATGCTTATGCTGTCGGCGATGTCGTTGACCTAGCGCCTATTTTCCCGAAAGACGCAACGACAACTGTTAACCGAGCGATTGCTGTCTTTGACCCCTCTGGTAAGGAACATCGAATCCGCACTCAATTAATGGGAGAACCAATTCACTTCTCTGGGACAGAATTACCGGGAATATATCAGATTTACAGGTCCCCGCTCGGGGACCTAGGCAAGCCTGATCAACCGATGACTCAGACGAGTCGGTATCAATATTGGGCTATTAATCTAGATACGATTGAATCTGACCTGGAGCCTTACGACTCGGAGGAGGTTATGAGCCTGATAAACGCGTCGGTTGAGAGAGAGGAGAACAAGGCTAACCCGCAGATGCTTAGTGGACCAAAGGCACCGTCTACTGTGCAGGAAAAGGCCGGGGGACAGACAATGACAGCAGAACTGGCCTCCCGAGCCTCGCTTTCGCGGAGACAGTCGGAGGTAGAACGCCAACAACAAATTTGGTGGTTTATAGTACTGGGTGTACTACTGCTATCGGTGGCTGAGACGTGGCTCGCTAATCGTTATTAAATCAGTAGTCAATGGCTAGAACGCCAAAAACATCAATAACTGGTCACTGATCACTATTCCAGAGAACTCATTCGTGCGCATTGCACAGAACTTTGGGTTCTTGGCTTATCAGAAAAACTTCACGCACAATGTTCTCTGGAGAACACTTATCCTTGTAGGCTAATAGACCAGTTTCCTTGTCGATTTCCTTGAAAATTACGCCTGTTGGCAGGCGAAAATCCTGGACCTCACCCCGCAGACCATCCAACATGAATCTAGCCCAGATCGGCAAAGCACCTCTAGCTCCCTCCTGATCGGCACTTTTTTGTGGATCATCGAATCCGACCCAAACTCCGACTGATAAGTTTGGGACATAGCCGGTAAACCACGCATCGGTGAAGTTGTTAGTGGTTCCCGTTTTCCCCGCTGCAGGTCGCTTTAGCCCCATTATTCTGGCCCGCCTTCCAGTTCCATTCTTAATGACACCTTCTAACAGGTATGTCACTAGGTAGGAGACATTTTGATTCAGCACTCGACGACGACTAACCTGATTTTCAATCAGAATCTCACCAGCTCGATTTTCCACAAACTGGATCGAGATCGGTTTGGCATAGATTCCTTCGTTGGCAAACGAACCATAGGCGGAGGTAATTTCGAGTAGTGTTAGGTCCGAAGCGCCCAATGCTAGAGCAGGAAACGGTTTTAACGAACTGGTAATACCCATCTGTTTCGCTAACTTTCGAGTTCGGGTGATTCCTTCTACAATTCCTGTCTGTAGTTCTAGTGGTGTCTCATTCATCAAACGTGCCATGGCTACATTGATCGATCTCTCAATAATAGTTCGAATGGTTACGTCGCCGAAATGCTGACCGCTGTAATTTTTAGGTGCCCATCTTTCACCTGGCTCTCCCTCGGTGAACCAGGGCTCATCGGTCACTACCGTAGCTGGTGTTGCTAACGAAGGTTGGCTAAACATGGCAGCAAGGACGATGGGCTTAAAAACAGAACCAGGTTGTCTTTTAGCCTGCACGGCGCGGTTGTAAAAATTGACCGTTTGTCGGGTCACATAATAATCACGTCCACCCACCATTGCTTTGATGTATCCAGTCTGTGGCTCAATGGCAATTAGTCCGGCTTGCAAATAGTTCTTGATAGGATCTATCCCATTGGGATCATGCTTGTTTTCATCGTAGTTGGGTAGATCTGGATATTTGATTTTGTCCTGGTCTAGTTCTCTCAAATGTTCACCAACTGCTGCATTCGCAACTTGCTGCATCGATATATCGATAGTGGTATAGACTTTTAATCCTTGATTATAGAGTTGTCCTTTTAGGCTCTCAATTGTTTTTAATTCACTATGTATATAATCCAAGAAGTGGTACGCACTGATCTGTTGGTTAGACCGCTCCGGGTTTCGCACCTTTAGCGGTTGTCGAATAGCGGATAGGTATTCGTTCTGCGTAATAAAATTATTATTGCGCATCAATTTGAGAATGAGGTTTCGACGAGTTTTGCATCTCTGTGGATTCCGAACTGGTGAATACCGGGTGGGTGATTTTGGAATGCCAGCAAGCGTAGCACATTCATAGATTTCCAGTTCAGAGACGGGCTTACCGAAGTAACTTTTAGCCGCTTCCTGCACGCCGAGCAGATCACGTGTTCTATAACGACCTAGGTTAATGAAGTTGAGATAGCGCTCAAGGATTTCGTCCTTAGAATAATCGGATTCAATTCGAACTGCCAATAGCGACTCCTTGACTTTTCTCAGCCAGAGTTTACGAGTATCGTAATAGATGTTGCGACTGAGTTGCATGGTGATGGTACTGGCCCCGTGCATTTCACCTGTTTTGAGATTATACAAGAAGGCTCCAAAAACACGGATGGTATCGATTCCCCAATGGGTATAAAAACGTTTGTCCTCAACAGCCAAAAAAGCCCACAGTAGGCTCTCTGGCATCTGGTTGAGTGTCACAATTTCACGCGCTGCTCCTCCTTGATCGTAGATCTCACTGATCAATTCTGGCTCCAACCGAAAACGGCTAATATTTTTTTGCCCAGTTGGCGGTCCAGACCGTAATTCTTGGATAGTAGAAATCCTTCCGTTCTGGATCTGCAGGGTTAGGTCCCGAGCGGATTGATCGGCTCTTGGATAGTGAAAGCCCCGGACAAAAACCTCAACGGTTCCATTTTGTTCAGCTTCATCTAACGCAAGTGAATACTGACCTGGTGACCACCTCTGTTTCCTAACGTGAGTTGGTGGCATCTCCTCGTATTTCAGCCAATTGATCTTTTGCAACAGGAAATCGGCTGCATCACCTGTCTGAATGGTGCAGACAGATGAATAGATTTCCAAATGTTGTTTCCACGTATCGGTGCGTTGATAGTCAAGTTGAGATAAATCGACCTCCTTTACCGACTCCCAGGCTGACATTACGACTCCCCCAATAGTCCCGACTAGAAGAAAAAAAGAGACCATTCCTAAAATAGCCAAAATTTGGGTTAGGATCCAAATTACAGAGACAATTGAACGTATTACTTCTCTCTGAAGGGGTACCACTTCCGCATGAGTTGGGGCAGGTTGCATAAGTTGTTTCACTACTAGGTTCGCTTCAATACTAAAATTAGCTGTGTGGTGGAGGTTGAGTCACTCGATTGAAACCAAGTGGATCTTTACCACTGACGATGATAACTTTATGTCCTTCAAACAGTTGCTGATGGCAGACCTTGACTAGCGGAACTGTTACCCGGATGTCAAACCGATCCGACGACGATTTGAAGTGTTGGCAGCCGAGCGGTGAATTGCCTGCTCATTGAACAAAAAGAACTGACCCGGTTGGAGTTGCATATCGATAACCGGCTGGGTAGACATGTAATTAGGATCGGCCATCTGTCGAAACAACATGTACGGTGGCGCTTTGACGTGGGGAATTATCTGTTTATGTGCTCCAGGAACAATCTGGACGCAGGCGTTTTCAGCGGTGGCTTCGCCTACCGCCAGCCAAGCTGAAATAGTGATCAGCGGCTCAAGCGGCCAGTAGTAGTGGTCTTGATACCACGGGACTTCAGCTGCCCCTGGACCTTTATCAAAAGAGTGCGATCGCCACAGGAGCAAATCTGTCCCGTAAATGCAGGCCATCCGCTGAACAATTGCCGGATGAAAACAGAGGTCAAAAATCAGCCGACAATCCAGATGTCGAGACTGTTGGGAGTCAGTTTTAAATGGAGTAGCCAAGGTTAATACTTCGCTGATAATCCGTTGACGGATTGGCAACATCTGGTCGGATGCCATACCTCAAATGGCCCTAAATGACCCTGCTGGCGAAAAGCTTCGATTTGTTGGTTAGTCAATGTATGCATATATATTCCTTGATTAAACCACTATGGACTAGAAGTTCACAAATTTACGAGCGGACTAAAAGTCAGTAGCTTGAAGCGAAAATCCCTACTCGATGGCGAAATTATCACCTTCATGCTCAGAGTAGCAGTGGTAGTGTTGAATCTACTATGGTCTCTCATCTCACCTGATTATGTATTCTACACTAAATGCGGTTTCTTCAATAACCCTGAAATGCTAGTTCTCCCAAGGAAGTCCAATCCTGTATAAGTCGGGTACCTCTAATCCCGTAATCCAATGGCATTCGCTTCGATTTCACCTGGATAATACAAGAGCATCCGAATTACACCGTCGTAAAGGAACCGCTTTCCCCTGGGATCGGCCCGACCGTGATCGCTAAGGAATCGGCCAGCCAAGCGAAAGTCATCAGTAATAAGCTGCGTTATTCTGCCGTAACGGCTTATCCCGGTTACTACGATGGTTATAGGCATCGTAGCAGATCTGGTAAGTACCGGTAATAATAGCAAATCGGCTAAGGGAACAAACCGGGCCGATGACAAAGGCATTTGTATGCTGTGTCCCTTCGGCAGCCAAACGATCCAGACTTGGGGTTTGTACTATTGGGACATCAAATAGAATAGGCTAGATCAGGTGACAGATCTTCACCATAGACCCATAGAAAGTTGAGTCAATCCCTTAAGCCCACGTGGAAATTGACCTTATACGATATGCTAATTTCTAACTTGCTATTTTACCCCAAAATCTATCTTTTTCAAAGGCCCTTACTCAACCATGCAAATCAGCACCTAAACATTAATCTTTTGCGGGATTGTTCCATGCGCCCCGGCCCATTCGCGTTGGCTCAGCGGATACACCAACTTTGATTTTTTAACAGAACTACAATCATTAGAGAAATATAAAAATGCCCCCTGGTGCCAGGAAAAACATTATAGCGAGGGCAAAGAGACCGATTACCACCCGTGAGAGCCGATTCTGAGCACCGTATTGGCAGTTGGCTACCGTGCGCAAGGGCTGACAATGTTCATGATACCACCAAAGACAGTGGACAGAATATCACCTATTTCCGGCCCTATTAGCCCTCTATTGGCATCGGTTCGTTTCCTCTGTAACATTAAAATGGCTATCCTATTTGCCGGAGCCTATCGCTATTGACGCTATTTCCAATTAGGTCTCTGCCTTAGGTAAGATACATCTCTCTTCCCCTGTCCTTGGGACGTCTTAATTTGACAAATATATTGAATAAGAACAATATATTTGAAGTTCAAAGACATATCAAAACAAAAAAGGCAGGATTGTAAGTTGAGGAATCACCAATAATTAGCCTAATCGATCATTTTCAATCCCTTTCGTTTTTTCCGTGTTGACCGCTGCTTAAGATTCTCATATAATGGCAGTGCCGGGACCGTGTTGACCGATGAGGTTCTTTTATCTCCCGTGTTCGCCGTGATATTGAGTTTTTTATACTACAAGTAGGCTGTGAACAGTCAAATGTTCATCTATAGTATGAAGTGGAACACCATTTTAACAGGTAATGCCAATGGTCTTAGCTCCAGATATCTGTTCTGTTCCTCCAGATTTGTGTCTGCCGCATCTTTCCAGAGATAAGGGCATTGTAGAACTGGAGACGGACGCTGGAAACGCGGGGCAGCGTTTGATTCAAACCATACCAAAGTATCGAGATACCGAAATTTACCATCAACTGCACCTGCCCTTGAATTGGTGTCCAGGTCTATTTTATCCAGTCCTAATTGAGTATGCTGGTAATGGGCCGTACCAAAATGAGTACAGTGACCATTGTTCCGGTCTGCTCGAGGATAGCAAACTCGGTTATGGCATCTCGGCGGGTTACGACTTTATCTGGCTTTGCCTGCCCTATCTGAACCAGTTGGGAACAGCCAATGTTCGCCGATGGTGGGGTGATCCACCCAGCTATGATCCGACCCGAACGCTGGATTATTGCCAACGGGCAATAGATTGGGTTTGTCAGCACTACGGAGGAGATCCAGGCTGCTTGATTCTGACAGGATTTTCTAGGGGTGCCATTGCCTGCAACTACCTGGGATTGCACAATGACCGAATCGCTCAACTCTGGCGGGCCTTTATTGTTTACAGTCACTACGACGGTGTGGTTGAAAGTTGGGAATACCCCGCAGCCGACTGTGATTCTGCTCTTCGTCGGTTGAGTCGGTTGGGAACACGACCCCAGTTTATTTGCCACGAAGTTGTGACCAAGAAAAAAGGAAAATCGAGCCGGATCGGATTGGCAGACACCCGAGACTACTTGAACCGTTGGGCCCCTCAGGCTGACCTCTGTTTTTGGGAAACCGGTTTCAGAAATCACAACGATAGCTGGATCTTGCGGCCCTCACCCGCCAGAACAGCTCTGCGGGCGTGGTACGCTCAAGTAGTGGAAGATAAATCAAATGCTGAGGGTTAAACAGTTTGAAGTTCACTAACGCAATTTTGTCTCAACCCGTAAACATACTGGTATTTTCACCTGCTTGAATCTGAATCAAAGATTTTATGTTGAGGTGTTATCACACTGAACGTTTAGTCAGAAAAAAGAGAGGAAATATAGATGCAATCACCACACGGCGTTAAATTTTCGGGATTTCGACCCTCTGTCATGGGTCGAAACGGAATGGTAACTTCAGGATACCCTTTAGCTTCACAGGCTGGCGTCCAAACCATGATGGCTGGCGGTAATGCCATTGATGCAGCGGTCGCGACAGCAGCAGCCCTGGGGGTAGTTGAACCACACAGTTCCGGTGTTGGCGGCGATGGATTTATCCTGATCTACCAGGCAGAAACCAGTACCATAACCGGTGTCAATGCCACCGGCCCAGCCCCTTATGCGGCCAATAGAGATCTCTATCTTCAGCAGGGAGGTATTCCGATGAAAGGAATTCTCAGTGTCTCTGTCCCTGGATTAGTTGACGGTTGGCTGCAGGCTCATCAACGTTACGGCGTCCTCAAACTGGACCAGGTTTTCAATCCGGCGATTTCGCTGTGTGAGAACGGATTTCCGGTCAGCCATAAGTTTGCTAACGCACTGAGAGGCGAACATCCGCGTTTTGTCGAGGATCCCTACACACGTGCAATTTTTACCGATGATGGGCAACCGTTGCAGGCGGGAGAGATACTCTACCAGAGAGATCTAGGTGGCACGCTAAAGGAGATTGCTGCCAAGGGTCGTGAAACCTTCTACCAGGGTGAGATTGCGCAGGCAATGGTAGCGTTCAGCCAGGCATACGATGGTCTGTTGACGGAAAAAGATCTGTTAGACTACCAAGCCAGTTGGGTGGATCCGATCCATACTACCTATCGCGGTTACGACGTTTATGAAATGCCGCCCAATTCGAGTGGTCATATCTTGTTGCAGGAGCTGAATATTGTGGAGCATTTCGACCTGCAGTCGATGGGGTGTAACACGACTGAGAGCGTCCACTTGATGGTTGAAGCCAAGCGACTATCGTTCGCTGACCGGGAGAAGTACGTGGCAGATCCGGATTGGGTCGACATCCCGTTAGAAGGGATGTTATCCAAAGCCTACGCAGCCCAGCAAGCAGAACGTATCAATCCCAGTCAGATGCTGACCGAAGTGGTAGCCGGAATGCCGGAGCAGTTCGAGGATACCACCTGTTTCTGCGTCGCTGATCAATGGGGTAATGCGGTTTGCGTTTTGCAGAGCATCCAGTCAGGATTCGGCTCTAGCCTGGTGGCTGGCGATACAGGCATTCTGCTGAACAACCGTATGACCTACTGGCATCTTGAGGCCGACCATCCGAACTGCCTGATGCCGGGTAAACGGGTGCGCCATACGATGAATCCGGTGATCGTACTGAAAGACGGTCAGCCGTTCCTGATCTGTGGTACACCAGGTGCAGACACGCAGGTGCAAACCAACCTGCAATTGATAACCCACGTTATCGATTTTGGCATGACACCTCAAGAAGCAGTAGAAGCACCTCGCTGGCGTAGCCTGCAAAACCCGATGGAATCGACAGTACCCCATACCTGTGCTGATGTTCTACAACTGGAGAATCGGTTTAGCCATCAAACCCAGCAAGGGCTAGCTGAAAAAGGGCATGAACTTCAAATTTTAGGAGACTGGGATGGTCCTGGCAATGCTCAGGCGATTATGATCAATCACCATCCTTACGCACTGATTGGTGGAGCTGACCCACGACGAGACGGATACGCTATCGGGTGTTAACAGCAGACAACCACTATGGGAATTAGAACTAGACCGAGACTAGGTCGTTCTCTGCTGTCGACCCATCCGATCCGGACAGTTCCAGCTCTCGCTTATTTTTTGTTGTGTTACGATTGGCACAAGAGCACTGATAAAAAGTCAGGAGCCCTATAATAGTTTAAGCATTCCGCCACTTATGCAGGAAACAATGAAAGTTGTGAACCAATCTTTTGCTTCGATCTTGCTCATAACCTGTTTCTTTCCATCATCGGCTTTTGTAGAGGCCAAGGTGTTATTCTATGACAATTTTAATGATGGGAAGATCGATGAAAAGTACGAGTCTAAGAACCACCACGTTAAGTGGGTAGAGAAAGGCGGTGTCATCAGCCAGACCAATCCGACGCCCGGTGATCACACCTATCTAGTTTTGGCAGGAGATTTTAAAGAACCACATACGGGTTTAGTAGGAATTCATGTCGATGGATGGAGCGATGGAGATCTAGCTCGTTGTGGACTCGAATTTCGGCTCGACCCCGGGGATGCTTCTGGTTACGCCTTTTTAATTCACCATTTTGACTAATATGGAATTTCTCAATGATCCTCTGGCATGGAAACAGAACGACACCAAACCACCTTTTGATAATGTAGAAATCACATAAATGTTTGTGACTTTAGTCGAAGTTGGTAGTAAGCAACCAATTTCTGATTGATATTGGACGTTCTAGTCTAACGAAACGATATAATCTGTTTACGGTCGGCCGTGATACTACTCGCATCACACAGATTAACGAATTGCCTCGGCCAGAAAATTTCAGCAGTGCTGCCTCCAATTTACGCTTGGCTTCAGCAATTGTTCTGGCGCTTTATGGCCTAACGGTAAGGGACAAGGTGTACTGACTTATATGTTGCTGAGTGAAAGGTGCATGACTAATATAATATATAGTACTGTTACCTGATTTTTCACGCAGGCAGATGTGCTCCACAAGTTGAATTGAGGTAGGTATGGTTGAATGCGTTGTTATTGCTAATCGGTTAGATGAATGATATAACTTTTTGATGACTAATTCTTTTTCTTTTTAGTTCTATGTTCTAAGTGCGGGCGCAAAGGATCCCATTGGGAAGCTATTAGCCAATCCCTTATGCTACAAGTCGAATAAAATTCGCAAGGAGAATGGCGAGGAAGAGTAGTTGGAAATTTGGTGTCTTGGTATTATCGATGTTGGTGCTAAGCCCATACTTGACATTTGCGCTGAGAATGGAGTTTGATTCAAAAAAGGACATTGCCGATTGCGAGCTCGGCCCCAACGCCACAGCCAAGGTTTCCGGTGGTCAACTAGAGCTAAAAGTGGCGGGGGGACAAAATTCCGGCATTTATTTTGGCGATCCTAACTGGAGCGATTACAAAATAGAGGTCAAAGCACGCAAATTAGCCGGTCCGTACTTTCACCTCTTTACTCGGGTTCAGAAGCCAGCAGTCGATTTCTACTTTATGGAAATCAGCTATAATTCACATACCAACTCTGTCTATCTCTTTCAAGGAGGAGCCGGTAAAGAGATTACCGGTGGTCCCCGTCCCAAACGTCCAGATTCCAAGGACACTAAAGGTGGAGATGCTTACACCATAATCTTCGAGGTGAAAGGTNANACCATCAAAACCTACATAGATGGCAAACTGCAAGTAGAGACCNAGGACAAGACCTACAAGGATGGCCGCCCCGGTCTTGGTGGCAGAGACTCCACAGTTGCGTACGATTATGTTGAGATCAATGGCCCCGGGATTGCTGCTAGTCCGGTCGANCATCAAGGAAAATTGGCTACGATTTGGGGGAATCTGAAGAAGCAAGGACGTTAACTAGCAATCCGCAATTCGAGCCTGTAACCTAACCGTGAACTGCCATGGTTGGTTAAACATAATCTTGCAGCCGATCCTCAAACGCTATCAGAAACCGGTCCGTTATGTGCCTTCTTCTTGTAAGGAACATAGCGGACCGAGTTTCTGATCATATGACGATACAGAGTTGGGCCTTAGCCTGAGGATAGACGGCGTAGATGGCGTCAGCGGTTTCCCCGAGGCTATCTACGCAGGCAATTGGGATATCCTGATATCCCTCGGTTCTATAGTTCAGTCAGTACACAGAGCCAGAATTTGGTCCTCTCAGCTTCCGAAATCCATAGCCCCAGCAGTTCCTTTCGCTCCCTCTAGATTGGTGCCCCGCACCAGANAGATCGATTTGCGGATGGCCCGGTTATCCTGCTGCATCTTCAAGACTATGCTGTCCAGACAGAGGATCGGATAGAGGCTGTCGAGTGGGTGATTCGGCCCTCGACCACCTGTTCATTNACCGCATCCGTCACCTTGGAGATCCGGGTCGGGGAGACATCATCCCCGCCTCCTCCGATTGCTCGTTTGGTTCACAGCCCATAGGCCTCCATCTTAGCCCCAAAGCTGCCCCAACTACCACCTTCATCAGTTGACCGGAGAATTACCCCAGGCCCTCTTGGATTTTATATCCANTTCCGCTCATGGTTGAAGCCTCGCTTGGTTATTCTAACAACCCCCCATCTTGGCTATCTGCNTATTGTGTCGTTGTCCATCGATGAGTCTGTACCCCCTTGCTCTCTTCCAAGGCTTGGATCCAGCTATCCCGCCATGTTTCATAGTCGTTTAGAACGGAGGTCGGATTGGACTCGCTGTAGGCGACAAAATCTGGGTGGAAGGGTCTGCCCGTCGGTGTGCCGGTTTTCTGGTATCTGAGGTCGACACTCCATCGCACGGTATCACTGTTGTTTGAAGTCGAACGGTGAGGGATTTTCTTGTTCAGCAGTAAGATGCTTCCCTTTTGCATAGGTAGGGTCAGCGCCGGTTGACTGGGCATCTCCTCGTCGATAATGGTGGTTCCCATCCCGGCTTTGGAGTGGTGGGCTAGCAGATCTTTTCCATTGATGTCAGGAATAATTTGTAAGCAGCCGTTTTCTTCTGTCGCTTCGGCTAAAGGTAGCCATACTGTCAGGATAAAGTATGGATCGGCTTCCTCCCATGTTACTCCTGCATCTTGATGCCACGGAGCTACATGTGCGTCGCCACCGCCCGGTGCTAAACCTGCCGGTAGCTTAGCCCGAATGTGCTGGATCGGACTGCAGGTGACCTCAGGACCAATAACGCTGGACACAATCTCCATCAAGTTTTGGTTTTTCAAAAACTCAAATGAGGNTTTCCCTCTCAGGTGCATGATATCTAGTTCAGGATAGATTTCATTGTTCTCTCTGCAGATGGAGGCCAATCGACGTTCAAATGGCTGGTCACTATAGAGTTGTGAAATTTTGTCTTCTGACAATAGTTGGTGTGCCCGTTGGTCAATATATGCCTGATATTCTTCAATGACGGGATCCAGGTCTTGATCGGTTAGGGNATTTTCAATCAGAACAAACCCTCGGCCCTCAAAATGTTGCAACTGATCTTGGTTCAAATACATACCAATCGGTGGAACGAGACGTTCCGANTCTCCTGTTAAATGTTAATGTTGTTAAGTTCGTGCTGTTAAAAGTAGTTTGTCAAAAATCTGGACAGGTTAAGTAATTTTCAAAAACAATAGACTTTTCTGAAGTGTATACGATGTCGCGGTTGGAAGAGGTTATTCAGCACGAGGTTAACCACCAGGAGAAAACTTGTTTGGAAGAAGNAGGTAGTTGAAATAGTGAGGAATCCCAGGTAACACTGATGGATAAAAAAACTGAAGTTAAACATGGAACAGAAGGTCTATATACCGTCTCATCTGCTGGAGAGCCGTGGCCTCTTAATAGATCAAANGATTAAAAGCAACAACCAAACCGCTTCTGGCCTTTCTTGATTACATGGCCGTGNTGATAGACATAGGCTCAGTTGGATACGGACTCCAAAAGCAAACTGATCAAGCGCTGGGCCAGTTAGGTTTACTACCACTGAGCCCGGCGGAGAAACTTCACCTGTGACCAATAACGACTCGGCAGTTAGCTCGCTAGATAAATGCCGCTGACGGTGGGTCAACTCCGGCATAATACTACCCTTCAGATAGAAGTGGAAAAAAGAGNGAATTTTTGACTTCCAAACAGATGGNNAGCTACCCAATTACGGGATTGAAACAATAACTGCCATTCTCTTTAGCATCATTGCTCTACCTGCTCAAGCCTGAACNACAAATGTGGAAGGACATCCTACGGCATAATCTGACATCAGTCAAGCTTTATTTTAATAAATCACGACCTAACTTCTCACCTTTACTGACTCCAGAATTCTTGCTATACTCCGCCAACCTCCAATTATGTAAAAACACCGGGGGTTGGCGGAAACAGGCGAATCCCCCCATTGACTGGGTTTCAGCCCATTATGGTGATTTTCTGTTCCTGATTTGGTGGTTGGGAATGGCTGATTTTCAGAGGTCGGTAAAAACCGTCAAGTGNCGATATTGGTTCAAGTTCAATGCTGGAAANGGTTAAGCTGATTTCAAACAGAGATGATAGAAGTAATAAGAATGACACGATTAACAATAACCATTATAAGCTTAACGGCCATTGTTTTTATTTTAGCAGAACAAAGCCATGCCAAGATTGACCCTGAGACTGTTCTAGGCATATGGCGCCTCGATGAAAACAAAGGNGGAGTAGCTAGAGATTCGTCTAAAAATGATCGTGACGGAAAGATCACAGGTAGTCTCAAAGAGGTAAAGACCAAGTTTAACAAAGGGTTCGATTTNGNGGGGGAATTAAACAATTATGCNAGCGTTCTACATGACAAATTTCTAAATTTAGCGGAGTTCNCAATAACCTATTNGTGNAAGGTGGNTGTTAGTGGCTTGTGGCAGATCCCGGTACAAAAAGTCGATAACGCCGCCGGTGGATCACATAGATAATGTGGACTTCCAGACCCCACCAGTAGGTAGTAACGTCAGCGTCTATTTTTCTCAAGGTGCGAATCCGTGGGAGAGGGACCAACGGCAAAACAGTAGTCTCAGATGAGAAGTNGCATNATACAGCTGGTTCTTACGATGGGAAAAAGTTGCTNCTCTATGTGGACGGTGTTCAAGAAGCAGAAGGCAATCATAAAGGGAACCCAGACTTTATGGATGACCCGTTAATGCTTGGAGCTGGAAAACTTTGGACCTTCAAGGGAATTATTGATGATGTAGGTTATTCAACAAAGCGTTGTCGGTTGATGATATAGAGACTATTATGAAAGAGGGGCTATCTAGTATGCTTGCCGTCTCCCCATCAGGCCAACTGACTATTACCTGGGCAAATCTTAAGCGTCAATAATATTTNAGANAGAATTCAGCCATTCAGCTCAACCTGTATAGGTTGCTCAATTACGAGATTTAAGCCCGATATCCAGGCTCGACCGTGCTACTATATTGGTGTCTGGACTCCAAATCTGCATTTGGGACAGGTTAATAGATAATCTCCTCTATGGTTGGNAGGGAANACTATCTGANGAACCNCCATCATGTAAATNTCGTACCACCTAAGATCACGACTATCAGCAAGAATTGACGGAATGCAATGATACCAGGGATTATCCGCCTCGATTCTGGTAATCTTGCCTACATTTATCAACAGGAACTCCTCTGAAGTCACCAACTAAAGTTGGGTTGCAGAGGAATGCTAGCTGAAGCGCTTACTCCAAGAAAGGATGGACCACACCTTTGATTTTTAGTACTATGTTTCCCAAACAAACTGCAAAAAGGGGAATATTATCTTGACATCAAGAGAAAGAGTGTTACATCCAGTAACTCATGGTGANCCTAACAGAGTACCCAAAGAGGACGGCTTTACACCCGCCAGCATGGAACGGTTCCAGCGGGAAGCTGGAAGTGACAGCCCGGCAGACTATTGCGGCATGGAATCTCGGAGTGTTGGTTTTGCACNGTTACGGGAGGAGAATTCCCCCGATTTCTCTGAATATCTTTCAGACGTGCCGCCGAGCGCTCGTTTGATGGGCGAGTATGGCACAGCTTCCATTCCTGCTAATTTCTATCACTTTTGGGGATATGTCTTTCCACTTCGTAAAGCCCAAATGGTGGATGAGATTGAACGCTATCCTTGGTTGTATGTGACGCTCAATTACCGTCGTCACGCTCNTGAAGCACAAGTAGCCAAGCTTCATGAAGATGACAACTTCGTTACAGGTTTTGCTAGACATAATCTTTGAGACATCGTGGCAACTTATCGGCTTCGAAAAGATGTTCGAGGATATGCTGGTGAATCGTTACTAGTTGAAGTTGTACTGGAGCATATCACCGAGGACAACTGCTTTCGATCGAGACGATGCGCCGAAGCGGGGGTGGACATGTTACGCATCGGCGACGATGTGGGAATGGAAGATCGCATGATGATGCATCCGGAGATGTGGCGCAGACACTTAAAGCCGCGTCTAGCGAAAGAAATTGCGGCTGCCCGAGATGTACAACCTGACATTCCTGTTTGGTATCATAGCGATGGTGACATTACACTCATCATTGACGATCTGGTTGAGGTCAGAGTGACAGTATTAAACCCTGTGCAGCCGGATATATACGAGTTGAAGCATCGCTATGGCTACCGGTTGGCATTTTGGAGCACGATCGGTACGCAGAGACGGTGATGCCGTTTGGACACCACAGGAGATAAAATGGACGGTAAAGCGAATGATTGAATTCCTCGCCCTGGGATTAGTGTTAGCGCCGACGCATGTTTTTGGAACCCGATGTGCCGTGGGAAAACATCGTCGCTTTCTTTGAAGCAGTGGAGGAGTATGGTAATTTTCTTTCTGATTACTATCACACAAGGAGGTACGGATATGTCCAGTAAAAAGATCGTTTGTCTCGGTGGTGGAAGTCGCTATTTCATCAGAGCCCTGGGTGACATTGCCGTGACCGAGGGCTTGGCCGGAAGCGAGATTACACTCTACGACATCGACATGGAAAAAGCCGAAATCATGGCTCAACACGGCACTCGCCTCGCCGAAGAGGGCGGATTAGGCATGACAGTGCGTGCCACCAAAGTACTTGCTGATGCAGTCGATGGCGCGGATTTCGCCGTGTCTTCTATTGGTGGTGCAGGCGCTTCTATCGGTGGTATTTACGGAACGGAGGCGCATATTTCCGACATCCTTATCCCGGCCCGATATGGTATTTTCCAGGTAGTTGGCGATACCGGAGGCCCCGCCGGCATGATGATGGGTTTGAGGAGTATTCCGATCTACATCGATATTTGTCGAGAGATGGAGAAGCGTTGTCCCGATGCCATCCTCATGAATCACTCAAATCCGATGGCCCCTCTTTGTCGCGCGATAGAGAAGTACACGAATATCAAAGTTATCGGTGTTTGTCATGGTGTACAGGGGGGAATCATGCGAATCGCCCGGCTCCTGAGTGTAGAACCGCATGAACTGGATTGCGTCTGGATCGGTACTAATCACTACCATTGGTTTGTGCGTATTCTTCACAAAAGGGTAGATGTATATCCACTTATTCGACAGAAACTTCAGGAACGCATTCAACCTGAAGGGGAACAGATGACCCAGAAGCTCTCCGGCGTCTATCGACATGAAATTGTGTATCCTCCAGATGATCATGCATTTGAGTTCTATCCATTTACTACCCGGCTCTCCGATGTCGAAGAGGTCCCTTATGGTTTCAGTGAGGAACTAAAGGAGAAATATGCTCGCTTGGAGAAAATGGCGGCCAACCCACCCGCAGAGGCGGAAGCGAAGATTCAGCGTGAGATTCAAAAAGAAGCATTTGCAGAGGAATTGCAGAATATCAAACTCCCCAGTAAGGCTTCCGATCCCCTCACAGGCGAAGGCCTTGGCAGCCTGATGGAAGCCATCATATTAGGAAGGCGGCAGGTTCAAATCGTCAACATTTCAAACAATGGTGCGGTGCCAAACCTTCCGGCTTACGCCAACCTAGAGCTTGAGGCGGTGACAGATTCCTGTGGGGTTCGAGGGATTTACATTGGAGACGCGCCGATGTCACTGAAGGGAATTTTGGAAAAGCGGATCGCTTGGCAGGAGTTAGTAGTAGATGCTGCAGTGACGGGGAATGAGAACCTCGCACTCCAAGCGCTTCTGCTCGACGAAATGGCGATTTTGCCGGAGAAGGCGGCGCAGATGTTATCCGAACTACTCACTGCTTCCAAGGAGATGCTGCCGCAATTCTCTGTGTGATAGCCGCTCCTCTTCTTAGTAACTTCATTTTTCTCCTAGCTGGTTCCCCCGGCCCGAGTTACCCCCAGGATCCAGAATTTAGGTCGGCTCCCCGGCTGGGGGTTAATAAGGTGGCTGACTGGTTACTTTATCTACACTATGGATTGCGTTTGATGGAATGTGATGGGGGACAGAACGAAATCCTCAATCATTTGATTGAGGGAGGAGATTAAGTAATGACACCACGAGATCGTGTGCCGTTGAGCGGCTCCCTTCGCCCCGAGGTTTGGAACAAACTGAAGAAACATTTTGGCACAGAGGATACCGAAACCATCAGGGAGACGTTGGGTTTTGACTTCAAGAGTGCAGGCATGGGGTTGGCTGAAGATTTTCGTGAACGGGCCATCTCCACAGATTGGGGAGGAGTAGTGATTCCTGATGGCGACGATACTTATGAGGCTGAATGGGGTATGCGTATTGCTCCCGGGCAAAGCCATCGTTACATACGTTATACCCACTGTCCACTCGCAGACGAGTCTAACCTCGATCCCTACAATTTTCCCCCGCTTGATGCACTAGGGAGATGGGAGGGGCTCGAAGAGCAAGTTCGTTGGCTTAAGGAGGAGTATGTCGTTCCAGAAGGTGCATCCACCTTCTTCCGCAACGCCTGGGATCTGTGCGGACTTGAGAATTAGCTGGCACATTTGGCGTCGCCGGGGCCTTTCGTAGAGAAACTTCTTGACCGCCTACTTTGTAAGATGGAAGGTCAAGCGAAAGGACAGGCACCAGGCAGAGCAAAAGAGATCCATCCGCAACTGCTGCAGATTTGGCAGCAGACGCAGACGGCTATACAGGACTGGCTGCCAGAAATATCTATCTAACCTGACCTTCCGTTCCGACACCGATTTTGGCCTTCACTGCCGTCATTCCGTCACATTCTGCCTGCTGAAGCATACTCCCGCCGGTGTTAACACACTCCGATAAGCTGCGATCACCACCACGAATGTGCGCTGCACATCTGCTCCCTTAGTAAAGCGGAGGATTCAGGTCAGGACTTTCCACGGTTCAACATCTGTCGTCAGGGAGGTCCACGGTTTCTGTCCGGCAAAACAGCTAAATTCGGGCAAAGTCAAACCAGGTTGTTGGTATAATAAAGTATGTGATCAGAGAAGGAGTACGACATGATCGTCGATACACACGTACATATCTGGGAAATTGATCCGCCTCGTTATCCCATTGGCCCAACCGCCCCCGGTTGGACATCTGAACCGGATGAACCAGCAACAGCTGATCAACTGCTGGTTGATATGAACGCCAATGGAGTCGATTGGTCAGTGGTAGTTCAGACTAGCTGGTCCACCTGGGACAATGGCTATATTGCTGACTCTGTAGCCCGTTTTCCAGACCGACTGATTGGACATGGAATGATTGATCCACAGGATCAGCATAATGCCGATCTGGCAGGTTATTGGATGCAAGACCGTGGCCTGCAGGGGTTTCGCTTTCATCCCATGTATTATTCGCAGCAACAGATCCTATTGACCAAACAGAATCGGCCATTATGGCAACAGTTAGCCGCTTTGGGGGCCATCGTACAGTTTCATCTGCGTTCCGGTGATGCCACACAGATCGCTGAGATAGCTAGCCGCCATCGACAGATGAGGTTGTTGCTGGATCATATGGGTTATCCGGATCTTGAAGCGAAGCTTATGGACTTTGAACTGATCCTCGAACTGGCTCGTTTTGATAACGTCTACGTCAAAATATCTGATGTCAAAGGTCGCTCCTTAAAAGAATTTCCTTTTACCGACGTTCATCCATATATCCAATTGTTAGTAGATAGATTTGGTACGGAGAGATTACTATGGGGAACCGGCTACCCCGGCCATCACCGAACCAAGCATAACTGGTTGACGCTGGCCGACGAGTTACGGCTTATCCGGCAAGGATTGCCATTTTTAAATCAACGGCAGCAGGATCAGATTTTGGGTGGGACGGCCAAACAGTTGTGGGAATTGGCTTAACCAGCAAATCATTAGTGGACCGTTAAAATCAGCAACGGGAAGCTATTGATAGGAGTGGTGGTAGGAGCCGATTTACTTCAGTTCTGATCTGAGATCTTCCACCTCCACTGTTAAGCCTAAAAATTGATTGTCTGACAGTATAATATCTCTGGTATTTGGACCAATCCGTATTCCAACCGATTCTGGCTGACTCCGTTCTTCGGCAATCTGATTCTGTTGTAAGCGAATCGATTCCGTTTCTCCCTCTATATTTACCCCTATTCCTTGACCATTAGAACCACTATTAATGATATAGTTATTTTCCACCAGATTTCGATGTGGGCAACGACCTTGATTCGGCTCCTGACGAAATAGGATCCCCACCTCTCCGCTGTTCTCAATCCGGTTGGAACTGATTGTATTGTCCGTGTCACGATGGCCGATAGATATACCATATTCACCGTTATCGCTCAGATAATTGTTTTCGGCGATCCCATGCCTGACTCCCCAGCAGAAAAAGAGGCCAATCCGATTGCCGGCCACCCAATTATTCTTGATGATGGGTCGTTGAGAGCCAGAACCTGGGTGCAGACCTAAATCTGCGTTATTTAAACTACGGCAGTTGGTCACCTTGACGTCATGACAGATTTGCCAGGAGATACCATCACCATTGTAATTGCGTACCTCGACATTGTCGATTTGAATCTGGTGGCAGTTTTGCATAAAAATACAACCACCATAATTTCCATTCAGATTTTGATTGTTGGATTTATTGCCGTCGAGCACCAGATCCCGTATTTCGACATTACTGATATCTTCGCCACTTATAATCGGGAATAGAGTCGATAGTCGCGCCTGGTGGTCGGACCAAAAGTTTTGTTCTAGTGGCCGGTCCAGCCATAAACAGTTGTCGTCTTTAGCCAGAATAGTACGTTTGATAACATTGGAACCGGTATGATGGGGCGATTGAGCAGTTAGACAAATGCCATATCCAACTCCCAGCCCACGACTGTTGGTAACCCTAACTTCTCTATCATACCAATCTGAATCAACGGCCAAAGTCGTTTGTAGAGAAGAATTTTTTATCAAGACGGTTTCTGACCCACTACCCTGGATGCGAATCCGGTTTCGCAGGTAGATTGCATTATTGAGTTGGTATTGACCAGGTAAGATTTTCAACGTGCCGCCGCCTAGAGCAGATAAGTAATCGATTCCAGCTTGAATAGCACAGTCATCACTACCATTGATTTGGGCGTCTTGCCGCCCAACTGTGATTACTAATGAAGTTTCCACCATTAATTCCTTTGCTCAAATATCGAGATTCCAGGCCCTCTTTCTTGCTCCGATTCAAGTTGTAAGTGCTCTCGGTTAAACCGAGGTATGGGTTCAGTTGTTAGGTCAGGCGATGGGCACTGAACGGCCGATTCGGCTAGACTCATAGATGGCATCGAAAATTTTAGCCGTAATCAATATCTCTTCCGCCGGCACAGGTGAAGGTAAGTCCTGGCGAATTGCTTGATGAAAAGACTCAAATTCTCCAGGTAATTCCGCTACCGGTTCCGGCTGATAGTCAATCATCTTATCATTTCGATCGGTGTAGATTCGCATCGGCCGATAGGACGCCCCAGCCTCGTCTCCCACGAAGAAGGTGCCCTCCATATCCTGATAATGACAGGCCCATGCTGTTTCCAGATTGACGGTCAGGTCGTCGGCAAAACGAATTACGCCCATAGCAAAATCCTCGACGTCAAACTTGGACCTATCCCAATCCCCATCATGGACAATATCCCGGCGATGGCCGAACTTTCTGGTTGCGTAGCCAAATGCCTCTATCGGTTGGGGATAGCCGATCATCCACAAAAGCGCATCTAACTCGTGCACACCGATATCTATCAGTGGGCCACCACCCGCGATTGATTTTTGCATAAAAGTGGGTGTTATCCCCATCCCACGCCGACGTACGGTTACTGCCCGGGCGTAATAGATATGGCCAAAAAGACCATCTTCATATAACCGACGTAGAGTTCTGGCCTCTGTACCAAACCGGGATTGCAAGCCAATCTGAAGAATTTTCCCCGACGTTTTTTGCGCATCCACCATGGACTGGGCATCAACAGCGTTACCGGCAATCGGCTTTTCACAAATCACATGTTTAGCGGCAGTCAGGGCAGCGATCGTCGGTTCCGTGTGAAAGTTATTGGGGGTACAAACGCTAACAGCATCGATTTCTCGCATGGCCAACAGTTCCTGATGGTTATCGCATACATGCTCGATTTCATATTCGTCCGCCAAAGCACGGGCCCGCTGGAGGTCTATATCACAAACAGCTATTATCGAGACCCCCTCTACCGCTCGGTGTCCCGGCAGATGTTTATGCGCAGCAATTGATCCAGAACCGATGATTCCTACCTTGATCTCCTGCATAAAAAGATGCTCCTTGGCCACGAGAACTGATCGACCAGAAAAAATGATTTTACCGGCGTCTCGAGTCAAATTTGAGTTTAGATTCGATTCCGTTAGCATACAAGAGTTGCGGGCTTAGGTCAAATTAGTCAAATTAACAGATAAACTTTAGCCGTGGTCGGCAGAGGCTGGTAGGAAACACTTATCTGATGGGGAATGGCCACAGACTGCGGTAGGATTAGCACTCGGTTCTCCACTTCACACCATTTACGAGATTTCACCTGAAATTTCGTTCCCATAAGCAAACAAGGCCGGTGCGCCCCCAGTATGGACAAAGACTACCGTCTGATCTCGGGCAAACCGTCCTTTTCCAATGTGATCAATGAGTACGCCAAACGTTTTACCGGTGTATACCGGATCCAGCAGCAGCCCTTCTGTTCTGGCTGCTAAAATTACCGCCTCTCGGCAAGACCGCGTCACTACACCGTAAGCCTCACCCGCATATTCGCCATAACTCTCAAAATCTTCTGCTGAAAAGGTGAGACCAATCTCTAGCATCTGAACCACCTGATTTGCAACTTCCGCCAATTGAGTATTGGCGGCCGCATTTGGGCGGGATACCCAATACCGATGAACCTACAACTAATCCTACATGCGGGTGTACCCCTGAACAAACATAGACGGTTTCCGGCCGCAGGTCTTGCTGTTGAAGCTGAGCCCAAAGTTCCAGAAACCCGTCCACATAGGACAGACTCCGGAGATAGTAACCACCGTTGCTGGTGTTGTAGACTCGTTGACCCTCTATTTTCAATTGTTTGATCAATTTCTCCTTTTCGGCCGGGCTGTCTACTAAATGTACTTACTGGTAGAATATGTGCAAGCTGAGATTGATATTGTCAATCTCAAGTTGGCCGCGGTCTTAAAACGATATCCCGAGCGACAACTGCACGGCCTCATCGATGCCCGTATAGTTACGGCGTCAATCGATCGGCACGACAGAGGACCATTCAGCAATGGATAGAGTGGGGACAACATTCCTGTTTGCGTCAGATGGCCATCATCCAGAGCGATAGCTTTATCAAGGTAATGCTGGAGACGGCGCAACGTCTGGCCTCCCATTTGAAGACCAGTATACCCTCCAGCGAAGAGGAAGCCCTGGCTTATCTACGCCAGCAACAGCGGCAATCGGTGGATAAGTCTGAGTTTTTGCAATGGTGGTAGCAAGAACGAAAGACCATACAGGTTGGAGACCAAAGCTTGAAGGTGGTGCGTCGGCCGGAGTGGGTTTGTGAAACAGAAATAGCCCGGGTGGAACACGCTGTGATTGAGGGTGAAACTTTGCACTTTAGTCTGTTTGGCCTTGTTAGCCCTGATATAGTGAACGATCCGCTGTTATAATCGATCAGGTGGTAGCGCAGCTAAGAGAAATCAAGTGTCGCGTTGTAAATGCGACTGAAGTGACGGCGGCGTCCCATGCCACAAGGATAGTAGCAGCTAAAGAGTTTGATCAACGTCAATTAAACTTTGATTGCAGCTTTGTGATTCCACCAAAAAAGAGCAAGGGATTGGCGAAAATGCTGTATAAGCTTCTATCCCAGCCACACGAAAAAACGGCTGGTGGATAATCTGGATCAAGCCTTGCAACAGCTTTATGGCCCGGTGATTGAGAAACAGAAATCAAGAACAGTCAAAGGGAGCAAGTCGGAACTGATGGCATAGAACAACCAACTGCGGCAGCAGGTCAGTCAATACCGGCAACAAGCGGGCGTTTTAGCGCAATAACTAGGTCAGATGTTATGGCGAACAGAGGAAACGGATTTAGCCGATGGCCTTGAGCTGGATTCAGACTCAGCCTTAGGCGATCTGGCCAGCGTGATTGAAGTGGTGCAGTCAGATATGGAAGAATTACTGATTGAACGGGATCACTATCAACAAGAATTGGAACAGACCGTAGCTGAACGGACACGAGAACTGCAGCAGGCCAAAGAGGAGGCGGAAGTCGCTCAATCTGAAGCCTAACCGATTGCAAACCGTAGTCGAGCAATTACAAGCCCAATCCGAGTCAGCCAACCAGGCCAAGAGCCAATTCCTGTCGCGTATGAGTCATGAGATCCGTATCCTCGTACACGGGGTGCTGGATTCTCTAGATCTACTGCTCCCTGGACTCGCTAACCGCCGACCAGCAGCAACAGCTACAACGGGCTCAGGCTTCAGCCAACCATCTGCTGGGGGTGATCAACGAAATTCTGGACTTCTCTCGGTTGGAAGCGGGTGAAATGACCTACCTGGCAGCCCCCTTTCATCTGGCCCAAACCTGTCAGCAGGTGCTGGATCTGCTTCGTCCGCTGGACCTGTGGTCGGTTCAACAGGACGATCAGCCGCAGATTCGTTAGGTATTGAATCTGATCGGTAACGCCATCAAGTTCTCGGGAAATGGCAGCATACGGCTGCAGATAGTACCGCAGGAGAAGAATACCTGCGCTTTGAAATCATAGACTGCGGTCCCGGTATCACCGAGGAGGAGCAGCCGCGGCTGTTTGCGGTCTTCAGCCAGGTGGATGGGAGCAATACCCTCCATCACGGCGGCACCGATCCGGGCCTGGCCATCAGCCAGCAGTTTTGTGTTAAGCATGGGCGGACAGATGGGGTGGGGAGTCAAGTAGAAAAAGATTCCACCTTCTGGTTCCAGCCGCTGCCGTAACGGAACCCTCGCTGGCCCTCTCTGTCAGAGAGGGCCAGCGAGGGTTCCGTTACGGCAGCGGCTGGAACCAGAAGGTGGAATCTTCTTCTACTCGACTCCCCACTCCATCTGTCCGCCCATGCTTAACACAAAACTGTTGGCTGATGGCCAGGCCCGGATCGGTGCCGCCGTGATGGAG
>PACG01000122.1 GCA_002699335.1 Candidatus Poribacteria bacterium | reverse complement strand
AAAGGGTGAGTGTAACAAAGAGAGTTAAAGATGGTACCTGAGGAACCGTGCAGATTGTGTAGCTTTGTTATTGTTTAACTAATACGGCCAACTTCAAAAGTTTTGGATTAATTTTCAAATTTACTTTTTTAGCGCTACCGAGATTAATTTCAAAGCGAACTTTGTCTTCTACAAGCGTAAAGTTAATCATTCCTCCAGATTCTACAAACTGCTTCATTTCACCAACTGTCAGTATACTGAGATTTTTGAGAGCCTCCAAAATTTTAGACAAGTTTCCTTCTTCTGAAGAACTGATGAAAAGTATGTGGCACACTTCTTCAGTTGGAACTGCTTGAAAACTCTTTACTTCTACTGTTTTCCCTCCGAAGTCTTTACCCGCAAATACTTTCTTAAGATTCTCTCCGAAAGGATCTTGGCCAATTACGCCAACAATAATTGTCGCCTCACTCTTCAGAGGCTCAGGCCATGTAACAAATTTGACGAAGTTTGCCATAAATATAGCTTGCGTTTCTTCCTTTGTGGCGGCATGCATTGTTANCACANCCCCTCCAACAGNAAATAGNANTATAACCAATGTAAACAGAACANNATTACGATTCATGGTAAAATCTCCGGAGAAANCGNATACTTTCTATTCCNACTATTCCAAATTGAATTCACGNCAACTANAGTTGANNATATTTATACCAAAAGNTATNCACTTGTNANANTTNCNCTCCCACATTNNCAACGTCTTTNCTACNTGCNTCTAATTCAGGNCAGCCCCTCCGNNCNANTCNTTAGGTNNNGCTCAGTGNTAAGNCCGGATAGCCTGATCCAGCTATTTCTTTGGCTACGGGCATCAGGCCATAACCTTTTTTATCAGCGGAATTCATGGTGAAAGTNTAGCTGGGTTTGGCACTTTCTTCCTAATCCTATAGCGTAAAAGAAATAGATGGATCTGACCTTCTGTACTTTAGGGTCTATTTCGACCCCGCTAATCTTCTTTGGCAACTGTTGGCAATTATTGCCGTAAAGAGCCAAAGCCGTTTTTTAAAATTTTACTTTTTGGTCCTTTGGTCCTTTGGTCCTTTGGTCCTTCGAAAGTATCAACCTCGCCCGGGGGTAGCGGGCTGTAAGCTGTTGTTTTTTGTTCGATGCTAGTCCACGACTCTTTCTCAAGGCTAGCATCGGCTTGCTTTTTACATACTAACGAAAACGAACTTCTCCTTGGCTGCAAATATTACGGGGAGACGATAGCCATCCGAACCTAATCAACGTGAGTCGGGCAAATAACTTCTGATTTATTATTTTCCTCCAAATAGTTAGTCCTGCTTTTATTGGTCTNGCGTAGAAGCCAGATGACTCCAGTCGGCAAAGGGAGCGCAATCATATTATACCACTTGGTGGGTGTCAAGTTTTTTATGAATTCTTCTTAATGTCAATCAGCACTATTATCAATCATCGCTTGCCAAACTATCTATCGTCTTCCCCTTACTATCAAAAGTAGAAGGCAGATGGGTCAGAGAGCAACCAAAAGCTGAAGGATAATCATTCCGAGGAAATAGCAATCTGACAGCTGTCAAGAGGAGATCAAGTCACTGAAAGCACCGGTAGATCGCTTACAAATGGAGCAGGATAGATTAAAAAGGCGACGGTATTCTTTGCCGCCGGAAGGAAATGAAGTATTGGTNCATAGCCAACATAAGAANACCTATCCAATCAGCCTGCAGTGTTAGGTGCTGGCTGTAAGCTGTGCAGTAGCTATTATCGGGGCCAACAGAACACAACAAACCCCGTGTATCTCAGGAGGATTGCAAAGGCCTCTGACAATAGCGATGGGAGTCGTCGTCTAAGGCAGGCACTGAAGGCATTGGCTTTCACCGTTAGTAGAAACAAAGCCAGGAAGTTAATACTAGAGCCAAAGCCCAAGTTGGCCAGCGCCAGAAATACAAAGTGACAACTAGACAACTAATAGCAATCACCAGCCGACGGTGTTGGATAACCTACTGAATAGAGAGTTCAATATCTCACCGTCAGATCAGGTCTATGTGGCTAACAGGTCCAGGCGAAAGCTATCACCACGGAGGGCATAAACCAGGTTAGGCGCAATTCGGCTTGGTCAGGCACCACGCTGGATTAGCCGCGCCNACCAGTCCGCATGGTCNCATCGATGGCAGGATCGTGGAAAGNCTNTCGCGAATGAACGCAAATGACAGCCAATAACNTTGTCTCTCACCGCGTTTGAGNCCGGCTTAGTGACAGTGCTTCTACCTTTGCTTTCAAGGGACGATAGACATATTCGTTCATCANCGCGATTNCGCCACGGTCGGATTGGTCGCAGGCAATACGNGCATAGGATTCTAAGGCACGACANGCCGNTGCNAGGGCGGTTTCAGCCTGTCGCCAGGTTTCGGTGCCCTTCTTAGCCTCTTCAGATATCGCGGCACGACGGACAGCTCGAATCGTTTCCAGGTAACCGATGCCAAACTCCAGCCGATCGACCCAATAGTCTACGTACCCACGTCCTTTGGGCGATGACTTCGATTGAGCTTGCTTGGCTGCGTCCAGCGCCCTTTGATAGCCGTCAAGTGTTGCTAGTAGCTCGGCCGACATAGGTTCGGGTGTCCAGTGTTTCATGATCATTCCCGGCACCGGGAACGTCAAACCAAGCCCGTGTTCCTCAAGTGTAATGGTAATACGCTCCAACTCGCTGAACAGTTCCAGCATGTCGAGCATGGCTGCCTCGCCGCAGACGGAGGCAATTTGATCGCGGNAAACTGCGTCTGGGGTGGCGGCGGTATCCCAGGCGGCCCGCGCTAAATAGGCAATACAAGGATCATGATCGCTGATCAGCCAATAGCGAGTGCCGAAGCCTGCCCAGCCATGGAGACGCAGATCCTTGGTCAACTCATGAAGCGAACCTGTGGCGAGTTGTGGCAGTACACCCACGTTGTCGTCGTGGAGCGTATAGATCAGAGTGCATGGCACATCATCGCTGGGGATGTTCTTGAGTANCTCCCGGCGCTGCACCACTCGNGATGCTGTATAGTCCACGAAGTTCATTGTCTCGGAACCCGGCGGTAGGATACGCGACAGCAGCGGAAACAATTCTTCAGCAACATTACCGAAGATGAACTTCATGTCAGATCGATGAGAACCCTTCAGCACATCCAGTTCGGTGAGCAGGTGGTCGTAGAAATACAGTGCGACGATATCCCCTTTCGTTTCTTGTACCGCGCGCTCGGCACCGCCAGGGTAGCTGGTGCGCTTGCCTNCCGCAGCGAGGATTTCAGCCAGTGATTGAACCTCGCTGAGATCATACTTGGCATCTAACGCCTGCCAGGCATGTTCGTATTGCCCCACCCACTGGCGCCATTCCGGCATACCCAACGACACATAGTCGATCTCAGGATAGGTATTGACCGTGCTCTGGAGGACAGCAGTGGCTAGATTTACCAGGTCGGGGTCAGTAACATCCGTGTTGGGGCCGGGTATGATACCCATCTCGCCGAGTTGATGTACCTTTCGCGCATCTTTGAGTAGAGGTGAAAATTCGGGCGGGAACTCGGTCAGCGTGGCAACAAGTACACATTCCATGCCGCGGTGTTTGGCGTAATCCATCAGATTGTGAACTAATTTCTCTCCCGCTGCCGACAATTCCTCGTAAGAAGCGCCGAGCGGGAGGTCCGGGTTCCAGAACTCCTTGGCATCGCCGAACAAGTGCCGGCCTGGCATGTCATCGGTAATGGGATAATGATAGTCGAACCACAGCGTGCCCGACTGTCGTTTGATCCCCGCCACCTCAAAGTGAAGGAACGGCTGATAGGGATAGAGACTCACCAAGATGCGGTTGAACTTAAGTTTTGCCAGTTGGTCAATAACCGGCCGATAGTCCGCCATGCCCCATGATTCGGGGCCACAGGCAAAGTCATTGATGACGCGCCACTGGCGTACCTGCAGGTTTGGCTCTATGACCGCGTTGATTTCGGGCAAACGGAACTCAGCCCTATTTTCAGGTAGTACATCGCCGTGTAGCAGGTAGCGCACACCCCAGCCTTCGACCAGTTCATAGACTGCCCAAAGTGTTGCTTTCGGGCTGCCCCCGCATAGAACCATCGTCGGCTTGTCCATGAAAGTCATTTTTCGCAACAGAAAGCCCTGGTCGCTCAATTGCGGAAAATTATTTTGGCCGAGATCTTTCACTTCGCTCCGAGACGCAGAAACGACTTGTCTTGAACCGAGAGAGGGAGGTCGTTTGATTGTTTCTTGCACGACAACAGGGTGGCCTAGAATAACCAAATATTCCGCCGTTTTACCTGGTGAATTTGTAATAGTTGCAGACACGTCGAACAATTGCTTCAGATAGCCCTGTAGTTCAGATGCCGCAAACCGTTCTAATTCATCTGCCTCTTTTGAGACGATCAACTCGACGGTCCTTTCTTTTGCCGTTCCTGAAATGCTATAAGTCATTATACAAGTGAGTATGCAAAAAACGTCCAAACGTCAAAGGTTGTTGTTTCATAATACTTTCTCCTTAACTATATGAGAATTAAATCCACTTTTTTGGCTGTTAGTGACTAAGTCAATAGACAATAGCCATGCATCAAAAAGCCTTCGAGTCAGGATGAAGTAGAAGTTTCCTTAACACCCCATTTCGATAGACGGCCAAAGTCCGGTAGACTCACGGAACTTTAAGAGCAGGCACGACAGCGAGATGTTTATGGAANTCCGACTTCGAACGGTCGGCAATATGGTTGCCGCTAACGTGGATATCCCCGGACGGACGCTGTGTCCAACCCTGCATCTGATCNTAGCCCTAGTGGTGGAGTTTGCCGCAGGCAACGGTTTCATAAGCGTAGCGGAACAGTTGTCGGGTAAAGGTCATATGATTGGGCGGCAAATCAATCCACCCTTCGCAACCAGCGGTTTTGGGCAACTGCCCCGACATCAGACACTACCTTCCCGGGACACATATTGGTGACGGTGTATAGGCGTTGCGAAAGACAGTACTGGTCTCAGCTAGCCAGTCCAGCGTTGGGGTACGGAGTACCGCATCCCCTTCGTAGCCGGTAACGTCGGCTCGATGTTCGTCACTCATCAAAAATAAAATATTTGANNGCTTTCTCATTTTAACTCTATTTAGTATCTTTAGTATGAAATTTATTCGATAGCAAGGTGTACCGAGCAGGAATAAATGCCAGCGCTGTCCCAGTATGTCAATAGCCAGTATACNGACAATTCAAAAACCTCGTCAATTCACAGACGACGACATAATGCATGTACTATTTTCTATCGTGACCCCATCGATTGACAACGTTTCTGTTGATCTGTATAATCGANAACTAATTCAATAATGCTACTCTTTATCCAGTCGGTAGTTTTACCGATTCTGGTCCATACCTGACGAGGTCTTCCCGAAGTTAGAACATCGATGAAATTAAAACATAACCTCTTTTCCATTGCCGCACTCTTTTTCTTTTACTCGTTCGTCAATTATCACCNGGCCTCTGCTATTCAGCCAGTTGCCAGGGAGAACACGGTTATCTTTGATATTGATAGTGACATGGTTGCAAGCCCTTTCAATTTTAACTGGATGGTCCCTGGAGCGTCACGCAATCAAGGAATGCACCAAGCAGTTTGGGAACCCTTATTTATTCTCAACTACGAAACCAGCGAGATCGAATCCTGGTTAGGAGAAAGCTTTACCTCTAATTCAACCGCAGATGTCTGGACGTTAAAAATACGGTCGGGTGTTCGCTGGGCGGATAACGAGCCATTTNACGCTAGTGACGTGGTCTTTACTATTCGTATGCTCCTGNAGGATAAGACACAATCACTGAATGAGGCGGCAAATATGCAGCAATGGGTGCAGACCGTTGAGAAAATTGACGATTTATCGGTTCAGTTTCATCTCAAAGCATCCAATCCCCGCTTCCAACTCGATTATTTTTCTGTCCGAGTTTGGGGAAGTGTCGTAATTTTACCTGAGCATATTTGGGCCGGCAAAGATCCATTTACCTTCGATTTTTTTGCGCTTCAAAAGGGATGGCCACTGGGAACCGGTCCCTACCGACTGATTTCCGCCAGTGAACAGGAGTTTATTTACGACCGTCGTGATGACTGGTGGGGTCTGGATGCCGGATTCCAGGATTTACCGGTGCCTGAAAGGTTAATTTGGGTAGTCACGGGTATGGAGGAGAGTAGATCGTTGTTAATTGCCGACCGTCAACTGGATAGTGTGATGGACATTACCCTGGGCGCTTTTGAAGCTATTCAAGCCATGAATCCGAATGCAATTGCCTGGAAAGACAGAATGCCTTACATCTGGCTGGATCCCTGTCCTCGTCAATTATCCGTCAATCATACTGTCAAGCCTTGGGATGATCCTGGTATAAGAAGGGCTTTAAGCTTGATTATCGACCGTCAGCAGGTGGTCAAAATCGCCTATGAAGGTACATCTTTACCATCCCGCACCATCTTTGTTGAATACAAGGCCATGGAACCTTATATCCAGTCAATCAAAGAATTGTGGCTTAATCCAGTTCATAATCTTGTAGCGGGTCGTGGGCTCATCAAGGCCAGAGGGTGGAAACTGAACAGCAGCGGTCTTTTTGAAAAAGATGGCAAANTGCTATCGCTTAACATTCAGATCTATGAGGGTGGTGTTGAGACACGTCGCGTTGCCGAGGTTGTGGTTGAACAGTTGAGAGGGGCGGGGATCGATGCAACGACCAGAGGCCTGGCTGGATCCACCTTCTCCGACAATCTGGCCCATGGTCATTTCGAGGCGGTTATTGACTCTGGTGCTTGTGGCTCGGTCAATGAACCTTGGGTTTCCATGAACCGTTACACAACGCAGTTCTATCGACTGATCGGTGAGCGATCGCCAGGCCATAACAATTCAGTTAGATGGTCAGGAGAAGTGGCGGAACAGTATAGCCAACTGGTTGAAAAAATCGGCACTATGTCTCTTGGTAACGCGGCGGTCGAGCCACTATTCGTCAAAGCCATGGAACTCTTCATGGCGGACCAGGTTATCATACCCATTACACAAGGGCGAAAACTGGTGCCGTTTGACACGACCTATTGGGTTGGCTGGCCAACGGCAAAAGACAACTATATTCAGCCNACNACCTGGTGGATGAACACGCACCGAATCATTCACAACCTTCGTCAGGCCAACTAATCGCGCTGGTGAAAGCCCCGGAAACAGATTTTTCTTGGTCCAATTGGCGTAGTTGAGGAGAGAAAGACACTGACTGGGGAGAACAGGTTGGTAACACCCTCCGCCGAGCAGATTGCATTTTCTATCGCTTTAGTCTGATATTCTATTAACCAGCAAAGAGATAATACCTCTAACTTGAATGAGGAGTGTGCATAAGTGTCACTAAAAAGCGGTGGTCGTGCCAGAGGTGTTTCGTGTCGGTAGCCCCCAAATGGAATCGACCGTCATCGAAATCTGAAGCGAAGAGGGTTACTTTATCCAGGAGCCCTTTATTAATATAGCATTAGAGCTGGGCGAAACACAGGACATTCGCGTCCTGCAAGGAACGACACCAGACCTTCAACTGTCATTTCTGGAACGACGGAAGTCCAGATAACAAATCTCCACTATTTCCCCTTCTCATAACGGCTGAAATTTGGTACACTGCCTGCTACCCTTTTAAATCAAGCCAACGCCCAACTAAATCAACCTTAGACCGTAAGCTACTATCATGAAATTTTCATGCCGTTTACTTTTATTACTGTTGCTACTGTTACCTTTATTGCCTCTAGTTTCTTTGGCTCAAGAGAAGATTGTCTGGAAGAAAGACGGCTCAGAGATGATGCTGATCCCGGGCGGTAGTTTTGAGATGGGAGACCACTTTAATGAGGGAGGTACCAATGAACGACCAGTGCATACGGTAACCTTAGACGGGTTTTATATGGATAATAGTGAAGTGACGGTAGGACAGTTCAAGNAGTTTGTGGAGCAGAGTGGCTATAGCTATCAGGGGGATTGGAATACGGTGGCTACGTATTCACTTGGAGACGAGTACCCAATGGTGTNTGTCAATTGGAATGACGCCACGGCCTATGCTAAATGGGCGGGGAAACGATTACCCACAGAAGCTGAATGGGAATACGCAGCCCGTGGGGGATTGATAGGAAAACGGTATCCATGGGGAGATGATGAAAAGATAGCACGTGATAATGCCAACTACGAGGGCACCGGAGGTAAAGATACCTGGGGCCAGACAGCACCAGTGGGTAGTTTTGAGGCCAATGGGTATGGACTGCGTAATATGGCAGGTAATGTATGGGAGTGGTGTTTAGACGAATATGATGGCAGTTATTACAGTAAAAGCCCAGCCGTTAATCCGCTGTCAGGTCATGATAGTATAGAAGCCGTGACTGATAACTACGAAAGCGTCAGTAGTAACCGGGTGTTGCGGGGTGGTAATTGGATCAACCATANTGCTAACCTGCGCGTGGCTGCCCGCCTCAGCGGTCCGGGTCATGGGTACGGCCCCGACGGGTTTAGATGTGTATCAGGATCGAATTTCACCTCTGGTNCCTCCGCAGGAGAGGACTTTACAAGCGACGAAGAGGCCTCTGCTGGAGAAAANGTGCTTTTACCACTGGCCGGGAAAGAAGTNCTGAATCTAGCGGATACCTCAGTTACTAAGGTTCAAGTATCTGTCAATCCAAACAAAGTATCAGCCAGTGTCAACACTACAGCAGAAGTNACAATAGCTCTCTATAATGCAGNAAAAATCTGGTTAAAGGCGACACAGTCAATCTGAGCGTAGATAAAGGCACCATCCAAACTCCCTGCTACAGACAATGGTAATGGCACTTATAGCGCGACCTACACCGCTATTAACCAGAGTGGAACAGCCAAGATCTCTGCGGTTACAGGGACTGGGCAGTTCGCTTCCACCTCTCTTAGACTGGTGTCGCTACAAGTATCCAAGAATAAATCCAGTTTGCAAATGGTGGGATCTACAGCAGTACAAACTGGAGAGAAAGCTTCAGTAGCTGTGGTATTAAAAACTGTGGAAGGGGTCCCGGTAAGTGGCAGGGAGGTCAGTTTGAAGATCGAACCGGCAGACAAGGTAATCATTGATTCTGTAGCACTTACCGACGCTAAAGGGCTAACCGTAATCACCTTCAGGGTCGGGACAGCGGGCGTCAAAGTGGTGACGGCACTGGTGGGTAAAGTGACGCTGAATGATAGTGTAGCCGTGATTTATAACGGACAGGAGGTGGAGAAACTCTCCCTCCCATCTATCACTGGGATTGATGCTGACATTGACACCTTGGAACCTCTCTCCTGGGCCAGTTACACTATCAATCTCAAGACCGGACTCAATATGATTTCCCTACCAGTGAAGCCTAATAACCCCGTCACCGCCAAAATTCTGGCACGAGACTTAGCAGCTACTGTTATTCTGCGTTTAGATGCNGATACCCAGAAGTTCATACCTTTTGTACCGGAACACTATGAAGGCACTAACTTTGAGATCGAGGGCGGAATGGGGATAATTGTCAATGTCAAAGACGACAAGACCCACACGTTTACTAGCACTATTTGGAGTAACATACCGCTGGCAGCGTCTACTATCAGTAGCAATCCAGTCTGGGCATTCACTTTTCTTTGTCGGGGCCTATCCTTAAAAGGTGACTTGGAGGTCACCAACCTGAGTCGGGGCGTGATCTATCTCGCACAATGGGATGAAGATTGCCAACTGGGTATAGCCTCGGTAGTGGATTCTACTCAACAAGCAGTGATTAGAAACGGAGATTTGATACAGGTAACCGCTAATGGACAGAGATGGAGATACAGGGTTTCCGAGCGTGACCTGGCTAACGCTTTTGTGGATTTGAAACTGGGGGATGATTTGCGTGTACCCGATCAGACCCAGTTGCTACAGAACTATCCCAATCCATTTAATCCAGAAACATGGATTCCATTTGAGTTGGCCCAAGATGCTGATGTGACTATTACAATCTACAACGTAACAGGTCGGCAGGTTCACAGGATAGATTCGGGCTATCAACTGGCAAGAAAGTACTTCAATCGNGATCAGGCCATCTATTGGAATGGCAGGACCGAAGCCGGGGAGGACGTATCTTCAGGCACTTACTTCTATCAGCTTCATGCAGGAGATTACCAAGCAACACGCAAGATGGTGATTCGGAAGTAAGTGCTATTTGATGGTATCGTAAGGGCCAATGCCAATGATCTTCGTCAGCAGAGAACTTAGGGGAAAGAGGGGGCGGTGATTCCCCTAGCGCATATATCGATGAAAGCCAACAAGTTAGAGGTGGAAATGTAGAGATTGCCTGGCTAAAGAACAGAAACGAGAAAACCAGAAAAGAACCTCCCTCTGCTTTAGATAGACCAAAAGGAGGATATTGTGATGTTAGGATTAGTCATGGTTTTAGTGACGGCTACCTGGAACAGCAACGATGATTTCACCTGGTTACATGGTACCAACTACATTCCCTCGTAGCCGCCACGGATGTCGAAATCTAGCTCAATTACGACCACGAGACAATAGATCGCGANCTGGGTTATGGTGAAAAGGCGGATCTCAACTNTGTGAGGATGTTTCTACAATCACTAGTATACCATCACGACTCGAAACAGTTCCTCAACAACCTGGAACATTTTGTAGATCGTGCCGATGCCCACGGCATGAAGGTAATGCCTGTACTTTTTGACTCCTGCTTCGGCGTTTCCCCCAGTCTCGAAAGTCAACATGTTTGGGTCGCGAATCCGGGCCCTGACCGGATGGGCCGGGAGTTTTGGCCGGAGTCAGAAAAATATGTACGCGAGGTAGTATCGCGTTTTGCCGATGACCCGTGGATCGCTTTTTGGGACGTGATGTAGGGGCGTTGCACATCCACCTGATTAGTTTGAATCTGTTCGTCATCTTTCTACGAGATGTCTAAGCTNAGCGCTTACAAGGGTAGCAGATNGGCTAAGGCCAAAAGTTGTACATCTGTTTCTGAGTGATAATACTGATCAGGCTCCAGATCCCACCAGCCACAAAATCGCCCAGGATCAAGCCAAAGGCTAAATAGCGCAATTCCCGCATCGCTTTCAGGCCAAAGACTTTAAGTACCGTTANCTTGACCATCCANCAGACCAGCATACAGGTCCATAGATAGGCCATGCCCCAATCNCTGGAGATCATAAAACCGACCGGATGTAGTGGGAACCAGAGGAAACGGGTTCGCATCCACATCAACGCCAGAGAAAATCCGAACCCAGCAACAACGCCCATCAGTGGTAAGGGATCAGCCGGTGACGGTAGAGACAGCCACCGCTGNAGGCCGTTAAATACCCTAGCTCCAAACTGCATACCCCAACCACTTCCGCCAAAATTAAGNGCCCCGTGCCGGTAGTAGAGATGGAGCATCACCCAGAATACGGCNACTGAAGCCACAGCAGATATACCGATCAGTGCCGGATACAGGTGCCGACGGGTATCCGGTTGCACTATTTTTAGGCCTTCCAGTTGGTGGGGCATGGGGTGACTGGTAAAACTGCGGATGAACCAGCGATAGAGCGTTATAGCCACCAGATTGGATTTGCCCAGCCCTCTGGTGCCAAAAGACTCGATTAGCAGTTGGTCAATCTGGATATGCTCCATGGCATGGGCCGGGAAGCCGAGTTCGGCCCGCATCCGGGTCAGGACGACCACTACCACAAAGTACAAGCAGAAAAAGAGTGGAACCAGCCACAACGACATGCCGATCCGAACCGAAAATAGGCAAAGCGAAGCGAAACCGACAACCAGACCAGTCAGGGCAAGACGATANNATTTCGATTCGTCNGACTNGTCATTTAATTGAATCCGTTGGANGATGGATTTGAAGTGCCGCCAGCCCAGCAACGCCAGCGANAGGAAGAGGCCNAAAGCNGCGCCGAAACACTGGCGATTGACATAGGGAAAACCGGGGATTTTAGATAACCCCAGTGCATTCGAAACGACCAGTTCAGCTTTGTAGAACAGGAAGAAAAACCAGCTGGAGAACAGAAGATCAACCGGCATCAAAAATCCGAGACCGATGACAAAGGGATAAAAAGAGATACTGATTCGNCCGATGGCATTCCACGGCTTATCNGTGAAAATATGACCGAAGCCNCGCCATCCNCCCAGTCGTTTGACCGGAATCANCGGTAAACTGGGTATCAGAAAACTCAACCCGTTGAGCAGACAAATNGCGGTGGAGATAGCAAACCCGATCCAGACGATTCGGNGGGAAAACAGGGTTNGGGTCTGACTNAGNAGTTGAAACGGGAGTTGAGCAATCGGGTANGCCAATCGCTCGTGTTCGGCCCACTGTCGACGAAGGATAATGTTGAGGCAGAGCATCATCACCATCAGCATCACCATAAATCCCGACCAGAACAGAGCCGGTCGCAACCANGNTGTCAGGTNGNGGATGGTATANAGGGACGATTCTCCAANGTAGTAGCCAGACAGAATGGACCGATCTTGAATTGTCAGCCAAGTGGGTAGAGCGTCCCAGAAGAGGACACGCCACTCGTTCTCCGGTGTGTCAAACCAGAAGGCGTGCCCGACGGTGGTGACCAAAATCGTCATCAGCGTGATCGACGGAAGTGCACAGGACACGCTCAGCAGGATATAGATGGTCAGTAGTTCCTGGGGCGAAAAGAGGGATCTACCGGAAAGTTGTTTGACCAGCAGATTGCTCCCCATCAGGAGAAACAGGGTAAAAACAACGTTGTAGAAGGGAACAGCGTAGGTGTTGAGCGCGTAACCGACTAGGCCGATTTCCCCAGCGATAATCCAGTAAAAGCTAAAGGGGATCAGGGCTATGGTGGTAAGAACCGATTTCCAGGTTACGCCTGTGTCGACTACCCGTTCCAACTTTGGTAAACTTGGCAAATTTGAATCCAACCCACTCATAGGTTAACTATAGCCGAGGGTCGGGAAAATCTCAAGACAGGAAAGTTAGAGAAGAGGGTTCTTGGATTTACAGCTTGACAAGGCTTGTAGCGGAACGACAGAAGCGGATTTTAGGCCCTTGGCGTTAATGGGGGGTTATTTATTTTAGTTTTAACTACGCCTAGCTGAGATTGCCTCAATTCACGACACCGATACCTGTCTTGTCTTGCTGGATTGTATGACACCTTACCAAATTAAATCTGGACTAAATCGAATCTGGAATTAAGAACTAAATTCGCAGCAGATTAAACAGACAATCCACTNCCCATCAAAAAACCAGGGAAATCACCGTCCAGACAGCAAATTGGATCCGGGAGTGGTTGGTTGACGGCTACTTAAGCAGGAGCATCTTCCGTATCTGCTTCCAGCTAGTCGAGTTTGGTGTCGCATTGGCTTGGATTTGGTAGTAGTAGATTCCTGAAGCCACCGATTCGCCTAAATCATTTTTCCCGTCCCAGTAAGCGGCACGATCTCGCCCGAGATAAATCCCTGCCGGTTGATAGCCAATTTGCAATTGGCGGACCGGTTGCCCCTTAGCATTGTAGATCCAGAAAGTGACACTGGACGGTTCGGCCAACTGGTATGGCAACCAAGTTTCTGGATTGAATGGATTTGGATAGTTNTGTTCCAATGCGTAACGGTAGGGTTCATCTTCCCCTTCAAATTGAATCTGAATTTGAGGGTCGATTTCGACAGGGATCAGCTGGCCTCTGGTATTCACAAATCGCAGATTCTGCAGGTCTACGCTTTCTAAAGCCAAATCGACATCGGACTTGAGACGGAAGGTGATGGTTGCTAAGGACATGGTCTCAGCGCTAGATTGATTCGTGGCAGTGTCTGGAGCCTTTACGGCTGCAATGTTCTCGANCCGGCCGGCACCGAGTTTCGGATTGACACGGTAATAAGCCTGTCGCGANGCGTCGCCAGCAGTATTAATATTGTCAACGCCATTGACGCTTATNAAACCACATAGATAAGGATCGTAGGCAACCTCCAACTGATAACCCTGAAGCTGATGATCCCCGGGTCGGGTTGAGGGTAAAGTTTCGACCAGGACATTAACCTGACACAGCCTCTCCCGGAGGCCTTTATTTTCAACCTCAGAAATGGTGGCCTCTAAATGAATGCGAACTGGCTTCTGGTCTACTACCGTGGTTACTATGGTGGGAGCGGTTGCGGCGGTGCTGTAGACTTCACCGAAGTGTTTTATGACAAGCACCAAGTCAAAAATATCGACCGAGCTGTCACTATTAACATCTCCAGTCAAGTCATCGCCAGATTCAGCAAAGTGTTTAACCACCAGCACCAGATCAAAAATATCGACCTGTCCATCGCTGTTGACGTCCCAGGGTTCGGTCAACGGTNCGGCTAAACCGTAGATTCCATAACGGTTAGCAGGGAAGGTTATCAATCCTNGATCAACTTTAATATTCGGATCATCGATTTCGCTGGTGCTAGTCACTTGGATCCATTCCCCTCCAGGTTTACTTGCTGCAATCTGTTCCAGATCCTGATTTAACCGATAAACCTCGACCTGACGTGCCTCAGTTGGATAGGATAATGAGATCTGAACCAGTTGGTTAAAGTTATCGGTGAATAGATCTTTAGCTTGAGTGACTGCACTAAAGGATCTAACCTTATTGGATAGTGCTCCAGGAAGCGGAGGTAAATTACCGATCGCTAAATCTTCGATGGTCATGGCATTAAACAGTGTTGGATCTGTTGAAATGGCTTGGTGGCTAGCTCTAAACCGCGTTCCGTCAGCAAGGAGTACCGCGCCTCCTTTATTGGCAGAGATAACTGTCACATTTCGGTTTTTCGAAACCTTGACCCCCTCAATACCGGATCGGCTGACCGAAGTCAGCGCATAGTAGTAGGTCACGCCCATATCGACGTTGGTATCAACGAACGTTGTTTCGGCGGTTGTCGTTAGGGTGATGAGATCAGGAGGTGCTTCTGCATTATCGATAGTAGGGGTATAATCAGGAGCTGTGAATTTCCCAGTTATGTCCTCTTCGACTACATCAAAATATTGATTAAAAGTAGAAAGGAAAGCCACCAAAGATCCTCTGTTAATAATAGAAAGCATTACGGCATCAAAATCTGCGCTGGTAAAATCTTTCTTTATATAAAGATATTCTTTGCCATATATGAAAAATTCATTTTGATTGAATTCATCAGCAACTTCAACATCTGCCCACATAGATGAAGTCCATTTTTGGAGGATCCATCCTGGCGTATCATCGGGATCAAACCTGATTAGGTGTGTTGTTAAACCTGAAAAAGTTTCTCCATCAGAATTTTGATATGTTGTTGGCTCTTCACTAAATACTATTTTTTGCAATCCACCTCCATTGNTAGAAATAGATGGATTATCAGATCGTTTGACNCCGACGGTGGTNATTAGTTGTTCCGACCGGTAGAGGTTGTAACTNCTGGCCTTTTCATCGGCTTGCCAACTGAGNCTAACTCCCGTGCCGGANAACGTCAACTNTGCTTGAAGATTTGTCGGTGCTGTTTCTAGCTGGTCTTGATCCACCACCAGCGTTCGCTGTATAACGTTGCTGACGTTGCCAGCCGCATCAATTGCTGACAAAACGAGTTGATTCACACCAGAGACCAATTGAACCTCTACCTCTCGGATAAAATTGGCCACTTGACCTTTATTGCCATCGGCGCTTACCGTATCTATCGCTTGCGGTTGGTTATTAACAATCAACGTAATGAAATCGGCGGCAGTACCCGTGTTATCGCGATACTGGATGTTGATAGTAGACGCCAGGTCTTTGCTGTAGTTTGGTAAATCTACGAAATCGACTTGTGGTGGCTCCAAATCTAAAATATAGGTCTTGGGTGGCGAGAGCGGGCTTTGCAGCTGAGATTCACTTCGTGCAAAGGCGGCGACTGTATTCTCACCCTCTTCCAGAATGATTCGCTTAATAGTAAAAGTGCCATCTGCTGCTGCTTTTACTACCCCCATAGTGTTGCCGTTGACAAAGACCTCCACCATTAAATTCCGTTTTTTGTCCAGTGGAATTTTACCGGCCAGTGGGATTTCCGGTGAGTTAGTATAGATTTTGCCGGATCTCTCATTGATAACGATCTCGTAGGCAGCCTCTTCGAATCCGATCTCTTTTGCATTTATCCCCTCAACTGAGTTGGCGGTTATATCATCATCGATCGTGACCACTTGACGATTCTTGGAAGTACGACTGGAGCGACTGCGACGGCTTCTTCGACTGCGGCGAGTTGGGGCTTTAGCTTCTTTGTCTAAAGCTGGATTTTTGAAGCCGATATTAATTTCCTGAGAACTGACCTCAAAACGGTTAGTAACAACAGTTTCGTTTGCAGAGGCATCGTCTCTCTCTTTGACGATATAGAGTTGCACGCTATATCGTCCGCCTTTAATGGTTGTCTCTTTACCAACCATCGACTCAGCTATGTAACGATTAGCAATGGCCGGTACAGTAAATGGCCGAGGGGCAACCTCAATGAACGATAAAGAGACCAACTTGAGAATATCCATCTCGATATCGCCGGGGACATGCTCCGGCAAATTAGCTAAAACTGTCCATATCGGCCCCAAATCTCGATCAGCCCCGACTGTAACCCATTCAGGCAGCAATTCCTCGGCTTTGAGATCTTCTATCGGGCGTTTGTAGTCAACTGCGGGGTCAGCTGTAGGTATTGTAGTATCGAGCGTGGATAGATCTAAGAAAGCAGCCACAATCTTTGGATCGGTATTAAACTCAACCACAAAATTTTCGCCTGCTATCACTGACGTTGGTTCTACATTAATATCGTTGATAAAGAAATCGGTGTACATCTGCAGCGTCACAGCATCTGGTGGTGGCGGTGGTGCTACTTGTACCAAAAAGTCAGGAGAATCAGGCGGGCTTAACGAAACCTCAAACGGTAAGGCGAATAACCCGAAGTTTCCATTTTGGTCAGGTACAGTAACACTAACCATATTCAGACCCATCCCCAATTCTAGCGGTCGGTTAAGGGCACCCAGTTCCAGTGGGTCTTCCAGTCCACCCAGTTCCAGTGGGTCTTCCAGNCCACCCAATTCCAGTGGGTCTTCCAGCCCACCCANTTCCAGTGGGTCTTCCAGCCCACCCAGTTCCAGTTGGAACCTGACGAACAGGGTCACCTCTCCAGTGTCTCGATTAACACGGTGAGGGCTGCCGGGTTTAAACAACTCATCATAGACAACACCGTTGATTTCTACGCTCATTTCGTCGAAGTTAACTCCTTGGTCCGCGTCCAAGGTTTGGAACTGAATGGCGTTGAAGTTTAGTGTGCTGACCTCTGTGCCCGGCTGAGGGAATTGAGGCACGAAACTAGGCGGATCTTCATCGACAATGGTGGTATCGATGGTAAAAATAGTAGTACCCTCAACAGAATTACCAGCCACATCTATAACGGTGATGGTTGCCGTATAGTTGCCACTGACCAACGAGGTTCGACCTCTCATACGGACCAATCCTTTAAACAGATCGGTGTCGATATCGACCGGGATCTCGGTCCCGTCTTTGACCAGTTTGCCATCTGCCTCTTGCAAGTCGTCTGCTTTGATGATAGCAGTCACTTCGACTTCAGCGTTGGATAGCTTAGAGTTATTGGCCGGTAATAGTTCAACAAACTCGGGTGGTGTTAGGTCGACTGCAAACTTACCCGAATTAAACGTGACAGGGTTGCCTGCTAAATCATTGGCCATGACACGGAAGAAGTGTTCACCTTCTGATAGTTCAGACAACTCCCCTGAATCTGCGGCTGGTGTATAAGAAACCTTTTGCCCGTCATAACTNAAATTGTAAAGATCTGTATTTCCGTCAAAGACGAAGAAGATGCTTTCAGGGTCAATTCCACTACCTCCAGGATTATCAGAAATATCCACCGACATGGAAACAGCCTGCGACTTGGTTCGGCTATCCGGGGCAGGTGAAGNGTTTCCAGCGCGTGGTGGACGACTATCAACCAGAATCTCAAGCGGAGAACTGGGGGGACTAATATTGGCCGCCTTATCAGCGGCCGTGGTTACGATTGTGTTAATCCCTTCGTCCAAGGCCAGATCTGCAAAAGCAAAAGTCCCCTCAAGGGTAGCAGTTGTGGTGCCAGACGGTTTGTCATTGATAGTCACCGTGACTTTAGACTCAGGTTCGGCCGATCCATTTACGCTGATTTTATTTTCGGTAATGATGATGGTCTCGGCGTTGGCAGCCCTTTCAAACCCAGACAATGAAAGGGCTGGCACCTCAATTTCGGCATCGACAACAAAGCCTGCATTGACGATCTGCTCGTTTCCAGAAGTNTCACGGGCGTATATGGTGAGGAGGTGTTCACCTTCTGTGAGTTTTTCTGGNGTATAGGAGATTTCACCGATCTCCTCATCTTCACCCTTTGTTTGTGCACCGACAACTTTTCCATCCAGNCGAATCTGAACCTCTTCCAGTCCGCTCTCAACGTCGTAGGCCACACCACGCAGAGTCAGGCCAGCGATGGCCTCAGCATTCACTAAGTCTCCTTTTTCTGGAGCCAAACCGGTAATAATCGGCGGTGTTTCGTCGACAATGCCGGGTTCGATNGTAAATTCTGATTCGGCTTTAGCTACGTTGCCTTGCTTATCTGCTATTTCAACTCGAATNCGGTGTGAGCCTTCTTCTAGTTCAGCCAAAATTGGATAGAAGAGTTGACCTGAAGTTTCGTCATATTTACTGCCTTCGACACCAGTCAGTGGTTGGTCATTTAGATAGACCTGGAGCGTGGGCGAATCGACCCCACTGATCTTAGTGGCCGCAACGGTCGAATCTCTGACAATAGCGCGAATTTCCGACGCTTTGAGTAGTGTGGCACCACTAGCTGGCTCCAACGANGTGATCAACGGTAGTTGCGTGTCGAGAACAAAAATACGTTTAGCCGAGGGGGAACTCTTACGACCCATCACATTCTCGGTAATTAATACGACCTCGTTCTCGCCTTCAGACAATGGGATGTTGACCGAAAAACTGCCGGATTGAGCGTCAATCCCTGTCCGAATGACCGCATTTCCATTGACAAACACCTCTATATTTCCACCCCCCGGCAATTTGGTCGCATCCAAACTACCACTGATGGTGGCCGAAGGTTCGGCCAAAAAGGTTGATTCTGTTTCAGCTTGCTCAAAAGCAGGCGGATCGCCGATAACAATAAAACCGCGATCACCATTTTGTGAATTGCCGTTTTGATCAGTTACGGTTACACTGATNTGATATTTGCCTTCGACCAAGTCCACCGATGGGAAAGCGGTGACAATCGCCTTTTTGATGTCTNCGCTTGAAATCAGTGGCGAACCGAGAGCNATTGCACCACTTGGACCGTCTAAGGTGACTTTAACCAGGCTTTGATCTNANATGTCGAATCCACTACCAGAATCGGTCATCTCAAATTTCAGTTCTGGTCGGGCTTCTGCCGTAATCATGCCGTCGGTATCGGGCAGAACAAAGCTAATCTGAGGCGGTGTTTCGTCAGCCAAAGCCAAATTGATCTTAAACTGGAATTTGGCCGCCGATTCTAATTTGGCCTGGTCCACAGCCATCACTTGAACCGAATAGCTAACACCGTTAATTAGATCGCGAAGTGGGATAATCGTATCCGAAAACGTCTTGGCGCCATTAACTTGACGAGTTTTACCACCTGCTAACGAGATGGGAGTTGAGCCTTCTAGGAGAACAAACTCGACAGTATCGAGACCACCGCTATCCTCGACTTGTACAGGGATTGATGGGACTTGATTGGCCGTTTCGGGCAGAGCGCTCGACTGCATCCGGTTAAACTGAGTTGCTTCCAGTAAAATACCGAAGTTGGGATCTCGATTCTGCTGTCGGTTTTGCGTTCCTGCGGCCCCAAACCCGACGGCAATTGTTGGTGGCGTTGTATCGACAACCAGTGTGACACTTGGCGACTGAGGACTGGCATTTCCCGCTGCATCACTGGCAGTCCCAAGGATCTGATATNTTCCGTCGGTAAGACCAGAAATAGTTGCTGTAAAGAAGCCTTCTTTGTTAGCCGTCGTCTCTAGTTGCTGAGATGCATCTCCTTCCACGAAAATGATCACTATCGCTTCGGGTTCAGCTATTCCAGTAATGGTTGCCTTACTGACCGTAACAGGCAACCCACTTNCACTAATTGGTNGCAAGAACGGTGGNTCAGGTGGAGTATTATCGANGACCTCGATTTCAGCAACGGCCGTCGCCTCGTTCCCCGCAGCGTCCCTAACTTGCAGAGTAACAGTCGTCGTCGCCTCCGCCANAAAACTAACCTGTTTCTGTTGATATTCAGCTGCTTCGAAATTAGTACCATCCCGCCCATCAATATCCCAGGCGAACCCGCTGATTCGACCACTATTATCAGTTGACTGTTCGCCATCTAGTTCAACGATTTCCCCCTGTGCAATGGTCAATTTTGTCCGGTCAATGACGGCTTCTGGTACAGTTTTATCCAGAATCAGAATTTTCAGATNTCCCTCGGCAGGGAATCGGGCTACATTACCNGCGCCGTCGACGGCTTCTATGGTGTAAGGTAGTAGATCTCCCGAGCGGAGATCTGAAAATTCTGCTGATGCNACCCCTGCTGATCTCAGTATATCGACTACGTCTTCTGGAATCACAATCTTCGACTGGTAAACTCCACTTGATGCGGCAGTACCNGCATCCCCCACGGCCTCGAAGCGACCGGCTTCGGAGATAAACTCGACTTTCTCGATTTCTCCATTATCCATAACTTCGACACCGAGTTCGACTAGCTCACCCGCACCAGCCTCTATCAGTCCTGTTTGGACCGGTATGATGGCTGGCGACGCGTTATCGATCAAGACAGGACCAATCTGCAACACATTTTCGACTACTCCATCGGTGGCTATGGCTTGAATCATGTACTCGGTAACCGCATCCAAGCCAAAGTCNGCTGTATCCCATGCGAAGATAATCGGTTCTGTAACTTCAGCGATGTCTGATTGGGTNTAAAGCTCCGTCTCAGATTCACCTTCAAGGACAGCCAGTATCACNGTTACTNAACTGGCAGGGGCCGTTCCATTCTGCGATTGCTTGATCTCCAATTCGACCGAAATTGTAGCTGTTTCCCTCCTACCGTCAATCTTTAGGTTCCGTAAAATCGGACCTTCTCGCTTGATGACGACCAGTCTGGTATCCAAGACAACCTTAAATTGATCTTTGGTTTCGGTTTCTTGAACCGTAACGGCTAGGTCAATTTCGCCCTCTTGGCCAGGAGTTGGTGTCCAGACGAAGGTCCCGGTTACTATTGAAGGAGATCCTGCAACAGAAGAAGTATCTTTCGCTTGCTGCNGATCAACTTCAAATTGGGACCCATCAGGTGTACCTACCAACTCCATGCTGAGCAAATCCCCGTTAGGATCAGTGGTCACGACGGTGAAGGTGATTTCATCACCGACCACGCTATTGTAGATCGGATCAATTGGTTCGACCTCCGGCTTTAAGTTCAAAGCGACAACATTGAGAATGACATCAACTTTGGCTTTGGCATCTTCCGTATCCACAGCCACCAGTGTTAAGTCGTGAACGCCTTGATCACCTAGGACTGGTTCGATCAACAGTTTGGAGCCAGCGATGCTGACTCCTTCGCTTGGAATATTGCCTCGAACCTCGTATTGGATCAGCTCTTCTGGATTGTCCGGGTCTGTGGCCACTAATTCAACGGTTGCACTCTCCTTCTCGACCACCTGGGCTGGCATTTCGATCAGATCAAACTCTGGCGGTCGGTTGACATTCTCGACCAGAATCTGCACCTCTTGGGTCACCGATCCACCCGAGGTGTCAACGGCAATAATTTTTGGCAGATAACCCTCAGCGATGAAGGACTCAAAGTCGGTTTGCCAACGGAAGGTTCCTGTGCCATCTCCACTGTCGATCAGTTCAGCGCTCGGTGGTTCGTCCTCCAATTTCAGCGACAAATTTTCCGCTGGATCGACGGCCTGATCTGGATCGACAAAGGCTACTGAGAATTGCAAAGCCTCCCCTTCAACTATGGTTTGAGTAGAAATGTCCGTAATTACTTCAGGTAGTTGATTGGTATTGGTAACTTCAATTCTGAAGGCTTGACTGTTCTGGCCTTCTTTGGCTGAACCACTTGGGTCTTGTGCAGTGACCGTGACCGAAATCGGTTCCACAGTCGCGTCGTTGAAGGTTGGAGTCCAACTAATCTGACCTGCTACTTTCCCATCAACATCTTCACTGACTGTTATCAGTTCTGCACCAGCTGGCAAGCCTTCCGCCGCCAGAGTAATAGCGTCGCCGTCTTTATCTCCAGCCACGAAATCGACTGTCAGGTTCTCACCTTCTGCTACTGACTGATCAGCAATTTTGGATAGCAGTGGAATCAGGTTTCGGTTTTGAACCCGAATCCGTACTGTTCGCTCATCGGATAGCGCCTCTTTCTCGTCGTCACGAACTTCAACCACCCGAACCACCATTATGTAGATACGGAAACCCTCTGGGCCGTCACCAGCATCGAGGGCTGGTGACCATGTCACCGTACCTATACTTTCACCCAGTTCTAATTCGGTGCCTTCTGGTGCCCCTTCGATTTCAAACTGAAGCTGGTCTTCTTCTGCATCCTCCGCTTGTAAAGCGATCTGCAAGAGGCTAGATTCATCGGCTTCAGTAGTAGCCGGCAGAGCTTCCCGAACATTGTAGGCCAGGGTATCCAAAATGAGTTTGGGCGGTGTGTTAACACTACCCACACCAATCGAGAATGAAGCGCGAGCCCTAAGCGGATTTTGAAGATCATCATCTTCGACCCTCAAGATGAATTCAGTTACTTTTCCCAGATCTGAATCGCTAGGTGTCCAGGACAATTCCAACGTGGCTTCTGTTCCACCTTTTTCACCTTCGGTATAGGTGGGCGTGCCGATTTCAGGTGGATTACCTTTAGCACCTTTGCTCAAGCGGCTAATAGTAAATTTGAACGCCTCTTCTACGTCTGGGTCACTAATTGAAACTGGAATCTTGGCTACTGGATCCGAGTCGGGATCGATTACCACACTGGGAATGTCTGATAAACTCGGCGCGCGGTTGACCTGAATAATCGTTAAATTGAGAGTTGGCGATCCAACACTGTCCGCGCTACCTTGAGCCGAAATACTGACGGTATATTCACCGGCAAAAGCTGACTTAGGGAGCCAAGTAAAGACAGCTCCTCCACGTGTCGGTCGTACATTTCCACCGGCTTCTTCAGGGAGTCCCTCTAGGCCGTAGGTAATATCCGATTTNTCGGGATTATCGACGGTGAAACTGATCCTGATCTGTTCGCCGGTATTGTAGGAACGGCTGAGTTTAGCAATTTCAATTTCAGCGCCATCAACATGGGTGAATTGTGGCGGATCTTCTACTGACTCAACCTCGATCGTAACCTCGGCTACCAGACTTTGGCTGGTTCCGTCGCTAACCTGAAAACTGAATCTGTCAGGACCAAAAAAGTTGGGTTCGGGGGTATAGGTGAGATTTGGAGAATCGCCAGTCAGTTCACCTTTCAAAGGGGGCTTAATCTGAAATTCTAGCGGATCGTCATCTGCATCTTCAGCCGTTAACGTTATCTCAATGGATTCGTCCTCTTTGGTCTGGATGGTCAACCCCTTTGCTACAGGCAAATCGTTAACGGGATCGACAAATACCTCCACCTCCCCGACATTATCGCCACCTTTACCATCAGAGACAACATAGGTAAAGAAGTCTAGTTCATCTTCCAAACTGAAGTAGTTTTCATTTGGTGTGTAGATGGGTAAACCGTTGGGACCAATATCGATGGTTCCGTTAACCGTTTGTGTAACCGAGATAACCTGTAGATCGTCTTCGTCCGCATCAACATCGTTAAACAAGACATCAATTTCGAATCCCTTGGTATCTTCAGGTAATTTAGCCGTATCTTTTTCAGGAACAGGTGGATCGTTGACCTCTTCGACCGCTATCCTGACCGTGGCGCCAGCTGTGGCTTCAAAGTCGTCGACAACCGTGTAGGTAAAAGAATCTTTACCGAACACATTTTTGGGCGGAGTGTAGGTAATGATTCCGTCCGCGCTTAAGGCCAGATCAACTCCTCGTGCGCTTTTTGCTGACACTGACTTGATCTTCAGTTCACCTGTTCCCTGCTCAGTTTCAACGTCGGTGTCATTGGCCAGTAGATCTGTAACACTGATGGTCAGCGGTTCGTCTTCCAGGGTGGCCAATTCGTCATCTTCTGCCGTTGGTAAATCATTAATGGCAATTACGGTTACCAACACCGTTGCTGTAGCAAGGCCACCATTATCGTCGTCGATAGAATAGGTGAAGGCATCGTCTTGATCAGCATTTTCGTCGATCTGATAACTGATTTTCGATCCATCAGCGATAATTTTCACTGTTCCAAATTTAGGTGTCCCTACATCAGCCACTTTTAGAATATCTTCCTTGTTCTCGTCATCATCGTTTTCTAAGACATCGATGATGACTGCCCTGGGAGTATCCTCTTCGATCTGAATCGCGTCATCTTCAGCAACTGGGTCGACGTTATCTTCTGCTTTGACAGCAACGATGGCGGCAGCTATTGCTTCCCCCCCATCTNCATCTTGCACCTTCAAAGCGATCTCAAATTTACCTGATTCTTCTGGTGCAAAATCTACCTGTTGCCCGGTCTTTTCAAAGGTGCCATCAGCGTCCAAATCCCAAGTATAGGTGAAGGTTTCCCCAGTTGGATCGGATGGATCTTGAGCAGACGCCCCATCAATCACAATATCTGCCCCCACTTGCCCAGTATAAGGACCACCAGCATCGACAACAGGTGCTACGTTTGTCACCTCCACCACCACATCTTGCTCAACCTCGTCGACACCGTCGCTAACCGCTACCGTCACCACATTTTCACCCACGTTGGGCGGAGTATATGAAATGCTTTCGCCAGTCTCAGTTTGGCCATCACCGAGATCCCAAGCAAACGTTAGTTTGTCTAAGTCTGCCGATTTAGACGCATCCAGAGTAATAGATCTCCCCTCTTCAACCTGATACGGGGAACCGGTTACCACCTCTGGTGGAATATTCTCAATTGTGACGGAGATCTCTTTCTCGACCTCAATGGAGGTACTATCCGAAACGACCAGTTTGATGGTGTANTCGCCTTCATTGTTATAGGTATGTTCGATCTCGGATTTACCAATGCCACCGGTTTGCTCACCATCGCCGAAATCCCAATTATAGAACAGCCGAGCCTCGCCAACATCGGATACGGTGGCCGCAAAAGTTACGCTTTCCCCCTCCAGACCAGGCTGGTCGCCCAAGCCACTGCTTAACTCGGAGATCTCGGCAATCGGACCTTCTGCCACTTTGACAAAAAAGATAAACCTGGTTTTACCATCATCGTCATCTTTGGCGCTAACTCGAGTAGTAAAGGCGCCTTTCTTTTCGTAGACGTGGGTGACCTCGGAAGTGCCACTTTCATCTGGTGTAACGACAACAGGTTCAGAGCCGTCACCGAAGTTCCAGCTAAACTCCANGATCTGGTCTTCAGCCCCCGGGTCTGTCGCCTGCACTGAAAAAGTGGCCTCTTCCCCCTTTGTGATCTGCTGTTCTTCTTCTGAAAGCGGAATAATTTCTGGTTCTAGATTCTCGATCGTGACCTTTCGAGTAATGGTAGTGGTTTTACCTAACACGTTTTCGACTGTTAAGCTGACCTCAAAATCGCCGTTATCTGGATAGGTATGCGTCACCTGGCTCAGATCTTCGCCACTCTCGCCCTCACTCCCATCGCCGAAGTCCCAGCTATACTGCAAGGGTTCTGGATCTTCAAACAACATGGCAATAGTGATCGGTTCACCCTCGACACCTTCGAGGTTGGGAAAAAACTTAGCCGGTTGGGGAACCCGATCCTCAACTTTGACCTTTCGGCGAACCTGGGCACTGTTCTTGAACTCATTGGTAACCGTTAAGGTCAGCCTGTAGTTACCAGATTCCTCGTAAACATGGNTAATATCGGTTAGATTTTCACCGTCTTCGACTTTACTCCCATCGCCGAAATCCCATTCGTAAGTCAAGGTTTCACTCAGGCTTTCAGCCGAGGCCAAGAAATTAACGGGTAAGCCTTGTGTGATAGCTGACACCGATTCATCCTCTGGTGCAAAATCAACAGTGGCCACAATTTCTTCTACTACTGATACCGTGGTTTTGGCAACTGCTTCGGTAGGTGGCCTGTCAGTCCCNAGATCTAAAATCGCCGTTACTGTCACCGTATACTCGCCCGGCAATTTATAAGCGTGGGTAACTTCAATTAATTTACCACCTTCATCTTCCGTCTCATCGCCAAAGTTCCATTTGTAAACTAACTTGGCTTGAGGTGGCAATTTGCTCTGATCGATCTGAGCCGACAAGATTATCTCTTTACCAGGAGCCGTTTCCTGATCTTCAGGCTGGGTTAGAAAGGAGATGCCCTCCGGATCAACCACTACGGTAGCCTCTGCTTCTATCTTTAATAATTTTTCTTTGCCTAGTGGTAAATGAGCTACGACCGTCACCGTATATTGACCTGCCAGTTCATAACTATGTTTGACAATAGTTTCATTGGTTTCCAATATTTCAGAATCGTCACCAAAGTTCCAGATATACAGCAGCTGTTCTCGAGCTTTTCTAGGTAAATTTTCGCTGTCTACTGCAGCCTCAAATGAAATTTCGTTGCCAGGAGCAGATTGTTGATCCTCTGGCTGTTTCAGGAACCGNATTTCTGTCGGTTCCACCGTTACNGTGGCCTCAAACTCTCTCCGTAACGGTTTCTTGGATGGTAACTCGACCATNACCTTGGCCGTATACTCACCCGCTTGCTGATAGATATGGCGGGCTTCCTTGGTTCCTTCCGGCTCTGTGGCCCCATCGCCAAAGTCCCACGAGTAGGTTAATCGGCTCAACACATTGTCCGGGAAATCCACCTCAATGGAGAAACTGGCCTCCTCTCCTACCGCCACCTCCACATCTTCTAATCCGGTCCCCTCCTTAACCCCAATGTCCGTCGGTTCTACCGTTACAGTTGATTGAGCTATCTCTGTTTCAACAGGCAACCCTTCAACTAAAGACAGTACTGACTTTACTTTAACTAGGTATTCACCAACCTCTTGATAGGTGTGCGATATTGAAGTGTTAGAAGTATCATCCGTGTCACCATCACCGAAGTCCCAATTGTAGGTCAATTGGCTATTAGCCGGGAGATTAGCAAGTACAGCATCAACTTCAGCGGTGAAGTCGACTGTTTCTCCGACCTTAGCCTCTTGGTCGTTTGGCACTTTTACAAAGTTGAGAGCAGCTGGCACCCATTGGATACTCGTGGTAGCAGACGCGATATCTTGGTCTGGAACCGAAACGGTAACGGTGGCATTTTGCCCATTTAAATCGCTATAGATAAGCGAGATATACGACTGCCCCGGTTGAATTTGAACAGACCCATCGAGCCTTTGACCTTCTTCGTAAGAAAAATTGCCGCTACCGCTAAATGTGTGAAGTAATATCGTCATCGGACGGAATACAGCTATTGTGTTGCCGTCTTCATCTTGAAACTCAATATCAATGGATACCGGTTCGCCAATAACCTTTGGACCATTATTCTCAACATTTAATTGACTAGCGCTCTGACCCAATGTTATGTCAACAATTAAGGTCTTATTCTGCAGATCCTCAACCTCAATTGTGCGAGTAGCCAACGCCAATAGACGTTTTCCCTTGAAAACTATGATTTCAATTTCATCTCCAAAAGTGGCTGCAGGTGGCNGAACGAAAGAATCGGGCAGTACAATATCAGGTGGGTCGACATCAGGCTTAAAAAAGATGACTTGGTAAATACCTTTGCTTTTATCCTCAACAAGGACAAGCAGATCCGTTTTTTGAACATCTCCGGTGCCTTTGTTTATCACCTGAACTTTGAGATTATCCAGACTATCCAATCTGGCTAGTGGCCCCTTACTTATTTGTCCACCAACCGTCAGCATTGGAACTGGTGCAGGAGGAACCACCGTTGCCTGAATTTGGATAACAATCGGATCGTCTGGGTTACCGTCGAAGAAGATTTCCAGATGGCTTTGAACTGTACCAACCTGGTCAGGTTGGAAAGTTAAGTCGATGTCGTGAGTTGAAGCAGGCGGAATGACAATATCTGCTTGTGGGGCCCAACTAAGACCAGGTATCTCCGATTCCAACCGATCAATCTCTAACTCTTGGTTGCTGTTGTTCGCAATCGTGAGTGGTTCAACTTTCGATTGATTAATTTCTAGGACACCAAAATTAACGATATTAGGTGAAATAACTATCGGTGGGTCTTCCTCCGCCAATACTATCTTGGGCAAGAGGAATAAAGTGTTCACTGCCAATACGATTAGAGCAGTTACAATTCTATCAACCGAATTAATCTGCCCNTTATNTTGCATAATAGCTTACCTTTAACTAAATATGATTTNCGAATTGAAAGAATGAAGCCGAAAAATGACTCGGGANACTATTGTAGACTNCCATTTGGTGATTATAGCCGTGGGCTCAATTTAAAGGCAAGCAGAAAGCTCAACACGGTNTCCACAACTGAAATCCCACCGGCATACGCCCCGGCTACTTTAATCTAACCATTCGGCACGTTGCCATAAAGTGCTTGCTTTTAAGAGCATAAAAATAGATGCCACTGGATATCGTTTCTCCCCACCCAGTTTTTCCATCCCAATAGGCAGCACGACCAGCGGATCGATAGCTTCCGGCCGGGCGGTATCCCGTATTGATATTTCTATCAAGTTGCGCCAAAACGGTGGTTTGATTAAAAGGTTTTTTTAGTGCTATAATGTCGATGTTCGTGGTGAGAACCCAGACCTGTCACCGCTGTTCACTCTCAATGATGGCAAAGTTTTTTCAAGCCGTATTGCCTGGCCGAAAAGTACTATTGATACTGCCTTAGATTCAAAAAAGTAGGAGAAGAACTGTGAAGCATAAATGCGAAAATGCGCTGATCTATAGCCTACTACTGGTCAGTGTTGGTTCTATAAGTCTCGCTTTCGAGCCTGAAATAGTGACAAAAGACCTGGTTGGATTTTGGTCTTTTGATCAGACAACCATTAAGGGAAAAACTGTAAACGATATCTGGTCGAAGAATCACGGCACTATCAAGGGGGCGCCGAAAAGTGTCAGAGGTGAATTTGGCCAAGCGCTGTCGTTTGACGGTAAAAAGGATCTGGTGGAAATCCCACATCATGCCAGTTTAGACCTAAAGAAAGAGGTGACCATTGAATTCTGGTTTCTGCTCAAAGACCAAAGTGGTGATAATGAATACCCTAGGTCAGTGAATAAAGGGCAATCTCTGGGAGATAACTCTGGTTATGGTGTGTAGGTTAGAGATACTAGAAATCCAACAGACATCGGATTTCGGTCGATGACCTTGGCTCCAAAAGACACGCGTGCTCAGGACTTACCCAATTACGATGACAAGGCTTGGCATCATGTATTATTGAGTTTCAATGGCAAGCAAGGAACACTTTACCTGGACGGGAGAGCAATCGCAGACCAAGCGGT
>PACG01000121.1 GCA_002699335.1 Candidatus Poribacteria bacterium | reverse complement strand
CCAGCGCCTGGAGGATCCATCTTTTGGTTTTTTGCACCCAGAGACACTTGTGGCCGATTTCCTCAATGCCTGCGGCCACAACTCATTGATAGGTGCTGGCCGCAGAGAGGTCAAACAATTGGGCTAGAACGCACAAACTGGCCTTCCTCAGTGAGTAGAACAAAACACCGATGTAACGTTTTAATTCCGTTGATGGATTGAGGCCACAATCTCCGATGACAAAATTACAACCACCTGACTTGCATTTGTAGCGCTGCCGGTCTGGCACTATTCCGTTTCTGACCGAAGTGTCAGGGTGTCAAACCTAGCATTGAATCGTGTCCCGGTGCCATTTGCGGTTAAATATTGACACTATATTATCTATCTATGTGCAAACACCCTCCTTCATTTTTGAAATGCCCAACCCATTTATTTTTTCGGAATTGAAAAAGGCTTTTATTTGTCAGTGCCCAAATATGACCTGCAGTTGACTGATAGATTTTATTGACGTTAATTTTCCCCAACTCTATGTCAGTTACAGTAGCAAACATGGTCTCAACAACGGGACTATCAAGCAGAAAATTATCAATATTAAAAAAACTGTCCATTTTTGACCATTAAAACTGGCGATACTGTCCATTTTCTCGCTTTTCGTCCAGAGCCTACCATCAGGAGTCTTGACCAACCAATTCACATCTACTTTAGCGTCACATCGTTGTCATTTATGACCATCATAGCCAACAATCCCATCTTGAGTAGGTATCCACAACTTACCGGCTGACTCAACAGCAAATTCAGGCATTTTTGATACGTCATCCAATGTATCTATGTCTTTCCATTCTAAACCATCAAAAAAATGGAGACTCGAAACCGCCAGATCCAAGTGCACCAAGACCTATCCTCACGGAAGAATAGCTGGCCGAAAATTCAAAGATGATATTTACCGGAAAGGACAAAGCCCATAAATCCTCAAAAACACTGTTGTGACGGTTGATCCCCTCATCCGTGCCAATCCAAATATCGCCGTTTTTAGCTTGGTAAATTGTATTAATACCGTTACTCGATAGACCATCATCAGTGGTTAATTGACGTCATCCTTCCTGGCTATGCAGGGAAGAGAGAATGGTGAAAAGAAAAAATAGTTGGATAGAAAACCAACGCGTCATGTGTGGCCTCTAAATCTTTAGGATTAATGGAATAGAGATGATTGATTGATCTGATTCTAACACCAAATTCAAATGCCGTCAATCGATTACACTGTGCCGGTTGTTGGCATGGGGCCCCGTCGTCTCGTCATCTGAGTGGTCATCAGGAGTAATCATTCGTCCCCTCTGTTTTCCAAAAGTCCTGTTTTTTCAAGCACTCGCAGGGCTACAGCAAGGGTTCTTATTACCGGTAATGGCGCCCTCTCTCCAAATACTCGATCTGTTCAAAGCAGATACCTTTGCGGTGACAATACTCAGAAAACTCCTGTTGATTCAGGATTGCAGTCTCAATGATTACAGGCAACTTATCTTAACTACTCCCGTTTTCTAGGTCGGATGGACTGCAGATACTGCTTTTTCCTCACTTTGACACTTAGTTAGAATGGGCAAAGAACCATTGACGACAGAATGTCCTTGCTCGATCAGGGTGTGCATAATTAGAACCGGAGTCACCGGTAAGTAGGTATAAATCGACTCATATAGATTACGCCTTTACCTCATCTATGCAGACAAGGGCATACGGTAAAAGTTTAAGTTTTAGCGTACCATTAACAGTCTGTTGTTTTTCGGGCGATTGTGCGCGAAAAGATTCGGGTGATTGCATTGCTTGCTCAACATTTGCTTCATTCAGGTGACGAATATAGACACGCTCACTTAACTTTTGCACAGTCACTGTCTGTAACGTGGGGCTTAAGTTAGCCAAAATGACCCTTGTTTGGCCTTTTTTATGCACGGCCAGTCCCTCTATTTGCAGGGGGTAGCTTGATATGGTGGGGATAACCTCACTACCGACAAACTTACCTACATCGGCCAGCACATGGTAAAGTGGATAAACCCCGCCGGGAAATGATTGAAACTTCTCTGACACCGGAGAGCCGGCTTCGGTTTCCATTACGCCGCGCCAGCCGGTAGTTTCATAGTAAGTCACGCTTTTCGTATCGCTTGCCAGGATATATTTCAAACTGCCTACAGTCCAACCGGCGCCAAAGAGGGACATCTGACGCACATCCACTTGAGAAGGAAGTTGCCCGGGTTCTGGTTCCGGGCCGGTGGCATTGGGATTAAAGCGGGGTTGCAGGGTAATTGGACTGACTACCAGGGGCCGGTCGCCTACAATTTGCCGGGCACTCTCAACAGTGGCGGCTTGGGCTTCAAAGGTCTCTACCAGCGAAGCGTTATCAAAAGCGTGTACTTGCGGATTAATTGAGTAAGCGACCACATCTAAGGCCTCAATCGGCGGGGGTTTAGCGTTTAATTCGGTAAAGTAAATGTTAGTTCCAGCCCCAATTTTGGCCGAGGCATCGTAAATGGCCAGATGTTGCCGGGCCAGGTTGAGCCACTGCGCTGTAGTGATTTTTTCATGGTGGTGGAAAATTAGCCAGTGCAACACCGGCGGCTGAACTTCTTGGAGCACATTTGCCAAATCTACTAATTCTTCCTGAGCCGCGTCGGTCAAAAAGAGGGCAATTTCTAGCGGAATATTTAGTGACCTAGCCTCGGTGGTGGCCTGGCGCAGTTTGACCTTATAGGTTGAGGTGGATAGAGGCAAATCAACCCGCAGATGAGACAGGTTCAGAGCTTTGAGCCGGTCAATCGCTTTTTCCGTAAGTGACTGACCGTGACTGGCTACGCCTAATCCAATTTGTGGCATCGATTTCGAAGTTCCTGTACCAATGGAAAAGGTCAGCCTCCTGCTCCCGGCTTCATCAGATCCTTTTGGAATATCACCTCTGAGGGTCAGCTGGATAGATTGAGAAATTTTGGTGCCGTCTTTGACCTCCACCGGAAAGGGCAGACTAAGAGGCGTGCCGTAAGTTTTGTAAGAGGCNTCGGTCCAGTTGCGCTGGTCTTCCANTTCAAAGATNTCGCCCTCAAATCGNACCTCGGCCCACAGGTTAGGTCNTACTTGATGGGACATGGCCCGCATATTNTCAAAGGGGGCCACCGGCCGTGGATGGNCATCTTTGANCAGNTGGGGNGCGATGGNTTGAGGAAAGGAGCATTCTTCCACNGAACCATCCANGTGTTCAATTTTTGTGGGTACGCCTGCACAAGCCATCGGGTGCAAAACACAGAAACCGATGCGGTTGCGTCGGAACGTTGAGCGAGCCTGGCCAGCCATAGTCAGTTTAACTGTTCCGTTGGCCTCACCGGTGATAGTGCCATGCCAAATGAAGTTAATATCGCTTTGTTTATTTTCTACATCATAACTGATGCGGAAAGCGTCTTCGTCAATATCCATTTGTACGTTGGAGAGTACCGAGGGCACTGTACCCCAATTATGGTCTCTAATAGCCGCATACACCCGGCGCAGAATTTCATGGTTGCCCAGCTTGATATAACGGAGGTCACCGGCTTCGTAAATCAACGACAATGGGCCGGCCCGCAGTGTTTTTTGTTCGGGCAACGGTTCGTTTTTTCCATAATACAATACTGTCTTGGGTAGCTTCATTAGATCTCCTTAGAAGATAGCTTCAGTGATGTCATTTCGAGGAACGAAGCGACGAGAAATCTCTAACCTTTTTCTTTTTATTAGAGTATATCACCCGGTTACGCTTCGCTGGCTCATAGGCTCAAAAAACAAACGTATTGGCCTTGTTTCAAAATTCCAAACATCGGGTATCCTAGAAGATGAGTGTTATCGATAATTCAACTGGCTCTTCTATCACTTTGTCTTCGACGTTCTTCTCCTAGGTCAGTTGATTCACCATATCCTTTATCCGTGGCTTCTGTTGTCGTCATAAAAGTACAGGTCTGCTGCGAATCCTTTTCTAGCTTATTTTGATGAGGATAGACAGCGGAAAGATTCCGATGTCGAAAACCGAAAGCGGCTTCTTTGAATTTGGGTTCTACTTCTTGTTTGAATGGTTTTCTAGTTATACCCATCTGTGGCTTGATGAAGAAACTCCAAATCGCACCATGAACTTCGACTCTCAAAAGAGCCATCTGACCATAATTGAAATAAGAATGGTCAAACATCAGACACCTCACAAAAGGAAAAATGGCATGCTGGGGATTCCCTGATACTACCTACAAAATTACAGCTGATTCGGAGATCATTTTACCCAAAATCGAAGGAATGACCCATCTTTTTAGCAGATTATCAAGTACTGGCAAGTATTTCCGCTTATTTTTTTTGCAATCGACTTCAGAGGTACTCAGGCTGATAAGACAAAGTGTAAGCAAGTCCTTCATCATCTTGACCTCTTCACTACGATCAAAGGAAGGTTCATTCAGGACGCTATAGCACCATACTCATAGAAAGGATTTCCAATGACATTTCCATTGGCTTACAGTACACTCCATTGGAAAGAATCCCAGCTGAAACAAGATCTTATTCATCTCAAAGAAGCCGGATCGGAAGGCTAGGAGACGCGGCAATCGCTCGACTGGCTCGGTTCTGTACGTCGTATCCGTCGCATTTGTGATGCCATTGGTCTCAAAGTTACCGCTGTCTCCGGCCCCAACGTTACGCTGAACACAACAGACTCCGCCTACGAAATTAACAAACGCCGCATTGAATTTGCGTCTGATCTAGAAGTTTCCACGTTTATGACCAAGGGGCCCGGACGCCTCGATCGATCGACTACCAGTGNGGATCTAGATATGATGGCTGCGGTTTACGAAGGCCTCGCGGTGTTTGCTGAACCNCTGGGTGTCACCGTTACTTTCATTCGCATATTAACCCACCTGGTCGATAGTACCGATGAATGGCAACGCTTTATGACGCGGTTACACTGCTGTNGTCTTTGTCTCGANATGTCCCATGCCGTTCGTTGGGGATACGATCCGGTTCAAGCGGTTTACGACTACCGGGACCGCATCTCCTACGTTCATTTTCACGACTACAAAGGCCAAGCGAATGTTCAATTGGGCGAGGGAATGATGTGTGACTATCCAGCGTTTCTTTCCGCGCTTGAGGACATCAGTTATACAGGATGGATTACCGTTTGTCCCGAGACTACTAACGTGCTAGAGAACGAAAAGCTGCGAATCAATCGAATGTATCTCAAAAGCNTCGGATACTGATTGCTCCTGAAACAAAGTATCATGAAAGTAAGACAGAATTTCTGCTATTACGTGAGTTTATTCACACAATAGCAAAGCTACGCTCCTTAATATATCGTCGGTCTAATGCCATAAGGTGTGATGCGACCAGCAAAGATTATTTCCCAACTGATCTGCCTGGGCTAGGCCAGGATGGAAACAGTCTAACGGCATTGGCCATCAACCTACTGGTCAGTCAGATGGTCATTCTCAATGAACGATCGCACCAGCGACCCGGCTAAAATAATACATCTTGCGGCTCTATTATGCCTTGGAAGACTGGGAGAAGAGTGGACCGCGGAGCATTGTATGTCGATGAGGTTTCACTACGGGTTCGGCGAAGCAAACAATGGATTCATGCCTATGCTGGCCGGGATCTGACCGTCAAATTCTGGCACCGAAAAGGGAACCAAGAGGCGATTGAAGTCATTCATATTATTCCACCTTACGGCGGATTCACGATCGCTGGTCTCCCTACCTCCCCTACGATCACGGTGACCATGGCCTGTGTGGTTCACACCGGCTGCGCGAACTGTCCCTTGTCATAGAGGGCAATGGCTACCGATGGGCGTATAATATGAAATGGCTGTTAGGGGAAACTTGTGCAGAAGTTTCTGCTCCAGAGGAGAAGCAGTTGACTGATCAGGGACTAGCCAATCTGCACTAGGCTACCGTCACATCCTCACTCGTGGTGTGAAGGTGTTACCGCCTATTGCGGAGCGACCTTGCGGGAAACGGNGCCGGTTGGCCAAATCGGCTGTGCANAATCTTTGGGATCAGNTCAAAAAATACGAAGCTGCAGTCTTGCTGCTTTGCACGAGTTCCTGATGTCGCTTTCAGTAATAATCGTGCTGAATGGGATCTGAGAATATCCCAGGTAAAACAGCAGGTTTCGGGTTGCTTTCGTACCGAGTTGTATGCCAAGGCATATTATCGAATTTCAAGTTACTTACAAAAATGAAAGACAGGGGACANAATCCTCTTATGGCAATCCAAATTGCTTTGGCTGGTGAGATCATAGTTGGGGGCAAGTAGTTACCCTCCATCAAATAAAAACACAACCGCACTAGCTTGTTCCACGAAAGACCAACGTCTGTNTGGCTACTCCAGGTGACCGTGTGCCAAATCTGACCTTTGGAAGTATGTACAAGATCACAATTCTGAGTCGAAAATCCTCGGTGTAGCTCAAATTTAAAGTCCAGGATTCCACACGGATCGGGCCACCGATGGCTCGCTGAAGTGGGACTTCAGGACGCGCTGGATTCATCATCGGATTACCAATGCCTTGGGGGGAAGTGCCTCCCTGGTGTTCTTGGTTCTGTCAGAGCTGAGGGGCNGTTTGACAAGTGCNGCATTATCCACTATAGCAAAAATTTCTTCTGTGTGCGTATGACGGTNCTCGCTGATGCCGCTGCCGGACAAGAAAATCACTACGTGAATGAAGGCCCATGCGGCCCCCAAGTGTCTGTTATCAAAACCGTTCTTAAAATGATTCCGGCAGCACCCCTGTGACCTACGCCTAGTAGTTAACTTTTTACTCTTTATTCCAAGAAACTCCTCTACACTGATCGCAACAGCTTGATGATCTTCCCCATCTGACTACCCCTCAGACTAGAAGTCGCACCTATTCTGTGAATCTACGAGATCATTTCCGACAAAGTATATTTGGCCATTCTGTTATTTCTACCAAGATGTCCGACGGCACGCCGGTGCCTCCGATTTGATCGTAAAACCACCTCATAATGAGCGAGCAACTGCTTACCTGATCGGTGTACTAAAAAAAGTGACCTTGATGCAGGGCCTGTGCGGTATAATTGGATTGATATGAAAGCGCAACATACATTTGACCGTCGCAATTTTATCAAATCTAGCTTACTTGGTGGACTCGGTATCGGCTTGCCAGATCTGTTTAGGCCCGCCATATCCGCCTCCGAAACAGCCGATTCGTTATTGATCATTTGGCTCAATGGCGGTCCCAGTCACTTGGATCTCTGGGATATGAAACCAGATGCACCAACAGCAATCGGTAGTCTATTTAAGTCCATCAAAACCAATGTGCCCGGGATCGAAATTTGCGAACATTTGCCCAAATTGGCACAACAGATGGATAAGATTTGTCTAATCCGCTCGATGACCTCGACCGAGTTAGCGCATCAACCCGCCACTCGCTATTTGTTGATGGGCCAATGTCAGCCAGCGGACAGCACAGATGCTAATGACAGAAATGCTATCACTCAGTCTGCTGCCGTTATTCCATCACCTATTAAGTACAGCAGTAAATCTCCTTTTGGACAGACACCAGATCGATCGGCTGACAGTGACTCGCTTCCAGACAGTCGTTATTGTCAATCTGTATTTGGTTTGAAAGGAATAACAGTGACTAGGCAAACTTCAGTCGATATAGGAAATGCCCTCGATTGGCCTGGTCACCGTTCGATTCCAACAAGCACTTTTAACTTCAGCCGGGAACCGGAGCCGGTTCACACTAATTACGGTTCAACCCCATTCAGTCGGAATTGTCTGTTAGCCAGACGATTGATTGAGGCGGGTAGTCGTTTAGTAACAGTTAACCTCGACGGATGGGATCATCACCGTCAAATCTTTACCTCTCTACGTCGAAAGCTGGGAGGGTTTGACCAAGCTGTGTCTGCACTATTGGCAGACATGGACCGCCGTGGGTTGCTGGAACGGACGTTAGTTTGTGTGATGGGGGAGTTTGGCCGTTCACCTACACTGAATTGCCAAGGTGGACGTGACCATCACTCACGTGTGTTTTCAATACTATTAGCTGGTGGTGGCGTTCCAGGCGGACAGGTGATCGGTGCTTCTGATGCTCATGGTTATGAACCGGCTGATCAACCGATTCAACCCGAAGACTTATGGGCCACGATCTTCCACTATTTGAATTTGAATAGGCAACCGGTATTAGGCACTACCGGAAAATCGATAGTCCTCTAAGTGACCCGTTTTGGAATAACCATTATTGATAGATTACTCATTTTTCCCTGATTCTATAAGGGTTTTAACGATTCTCAACACACTATAACCGAGTTACTCCGTGTCGTCAAGTATGTCTATTTCCAGCCTTTATTTTGCTGATTTGTGAAGATGGGAATAACACGATTTGGGGTGAAATTTCACTGTTTAGAGTCGGATATTGGCAAATCCAATTCAAACTTGAACTGCAACCTTAAGTCACTTCATACAATCTCAAAAGTCTATTTCCCTCCAACTTCTAAAAATCCAATTTCTTATAAATAAATGCAGTTGATTATTTCAGCAGTAACCAGATACACCAAAACAGGGAGAAGCAAAATGAGCAGAAGTTGGCACAGTCAAAGCAATAAGAAACTGCATCAAGCAAGAATAAATCCCGAATTGAAACAATCAATTCGCACAATGGCAATCATTCGAGATACTTCAATCAGTGCAATCACCAAGCAAGTAATTCAAATGTACACCAATAAGTACAAAGAGATGATTCGTGATTACCATTTGACTCTGGCAGCAGGGGGCAAACAATGATGGATCAACACCTAATAGAGATTGGTCGGCAAGTTTGCCTCACCGAAAATGGCACAATAGCATTAACCGAATCAAATATTCACTTGCGGAAATTTACTACCAAGCAAGTCAAAACAATGATTGTTAGGAATCTCTAGCAAGTGGAAAGAATAGAAAGTAAAATTGGCAAATCAAAAGACAATGGGGGAAAAGTGGAATTATTGTCTATGCATTTCGGTGAATTATGTCAAATGATAGCAGTGTTGGTGTCTATGGAATTAAATTGATTTGATTGTGAGAGAATGAAAAAGGAGTACCCAAATGGGTAGCGTAAGATAAACTGTGGAAACCTCTAAAGTATGATATGAGCAGATGGAGGTTAACGAATGGTATTTGATACAGACGGTCTGAAGAAGTTGTTGGATGCGCAGTAGGTCAAGGACCCAGAAGAGCTGAAGGCCCTCCAGATCTTTGATCCAGAAAGTTATCGCTGCGCTTTATGAAGGCGAGATGACGGAGCATCTTGGCTATGAGAAACAGCAGCCGGGCCGGAAGCACTGATGGTAATACGAGTAACGGCAAAGGCCAGAAAACGGCCCAGTCGTGCTTTGCTGAGATCGACCTTGAACCGCCCCGAGACCGGGCCGCAACATTTAATCCACAGGTAGAGAGGAAGCGGCCACGGGATATCTCAGGTCTGGGGTAGAAGGTTATTAGCATGTCTGCCAAGGAGAATGCCCATACCAGACCTCAACTGGCATCTTGAGGCGATCTGCAGCTACCAGTTGTCAGCGAACTCGATCAGCGCAATTGGCGACCAAGTGCGGGGAATCGGTTCCAAGAGTGGTGACCTTTGGAACCGATTGCCATCGACAGTTTCAACCGATACCAGCGGAAGGTAACCAAAAGCCGAACCATCTTCCCAACTGAGGATACCGTTTTGAAACTGTTGTTCTAGGCTATCCAGGATATCGAGAAGCGCTGGCCACAGATCATCAGGGGCTGGGGTAAAATCTATTCCCAGTTATTGATTTACTTCGAGGTGCAGGTGGCGAAAGATGTGTGAAACAGAAAAGTTTCCACAGTTAACTTGACACACCCATTTTCCATATCATAGTGGATTAGTACATGCTCAAAGTTCACCTGTTCAGCCTTTACATTAGTTGCCACTGGCGCATGGATTTCTGCTCTCTCACCTTCCGTTACCCACAGGCTAACCGTCATCAATAATAGTAATATCCAACTTAGTTTTCTCATCTGTATTCTCTAAACAGGTTCGAACTTTCGCTATCACTGAGACATACACCGTTGTCCGCTCTGGTTTTCTCACTGGTATTTCGATAATGATAATAACCATAAGTGTGCGAAATAGGTGTGGGTGACTCAAATTCGTTACATCACAGGGCTAACAGCCAATAGATAGGTTGATGAAATACCGAGATAATTATCATCCTTTTCATCGGTCAACCAACCCACTAGCAACACATAGGAGGTTGACTGATGAAAACCATACAACTTAGCCTGCAAGTCCCTGAGAACATGGCTTCCATCGACCAATTGAAATAGTATCTTGACCATCTAGGTCAACAGATCAAGCGCCGACTCTGTTCCAATATACTGACTCAACGCTATGCGGATACAGCTCCATTAACCTACCCCTGCTGTAAGGGAAAACAGACTGTCGGAAGGGCCCGACCAGGGCCTTGAAAACGGTCTTCGGCCAAGTTCACTTTCGCCTGCCACGTCAGAAATGCCAACAGTGTCAGTACACATCAATTAGCAGCGGCTTTTCGCTCACTATTTCAACATTTGTCATATCGGTCAATGTCGGTAATAGATCTATTCCGCCGGCAATTTCCTTAATCACCATACCGGGTCGAATATGCTTGGGCCAACGCATCAACCCAGGTACACGCACACCCCCTTCATCTGTTGATCCTTTGGCACCTTTCATGCCGTCGTTCCATCCGGCTCCATTGAGTCCATTATCACCAAAATAGAAGACGATAGTATCTTCTACGACACTGCTTAAAAACTCAACAAGCTCTAAAAGATATCCGATAATCTTTACTTCAACTAAATCAGTAACCAGCAGCTATTGATAAAAGCTTATCGGTGTAGCTTGTCGACATCTACTGTATCGTTTTGTTCGCCACTTTCTGCTACATACTGCTGAAGAATAGCTCTTGCTTCATCACATTTGGAGGAGAACAACAAGGTGGATACTTTCTTTAGATCTTTCATAGCCACAGAGTTCTTCATATGCTTCTTTTTGAGTTTATACAATATTACAGGAAGTCGTAGGTCGTCCCGACTAAACAGGGAGGCTGCTTTGGAACACGTTTTAGTGTGTTTTTGTATTACCTCTAGATACTGGTATTTGAACGCCCTAGTTGGCTCAATGACTGTCCCCTCGCCATAGTCATTCCACGTTGCTATCTGAATCAATTGTGAGTTGCTCTTCCATGCAAGCTCAAGAGTTTTAATGAAGGTCTTTCCCTCTTGATTGTCAATATATCCAATGCTATCGTGTAAACCAGCATCCTTGTAGATGTCATGGAACCCTGGAAAGGCCACAGCAATGACCATTTCTTCAGTTACTCCTCTGGCATACAGTTGGCGAAGATATTGCTGCCAAACTGCAGGGACGACTTCGCGACCACTAGATACTGGAGGCCAGCCAAATGAGCCATTCGCCCCCACCTTCTGTGAAAGGTGTGGTAATCCATAGAGCAGTGGGCGCGTCGACAGTCCAGACATGATGTGTCTCCAATGTTTTCTCTTGAAATATTGAGGACCAAAGACGAGCAGGACGGGCCGTCCGTCGACTTTCATATAGGCATCATCACCAAACCAATTGTTATCGATCCATTTCAGTACTTTCTTCCCATGAACGTTATCTTTTTGCTTCTCAAGGCGCTTACCTTCAATCATGTGTTTGACTGTTTGATCTTCATAACAAATCGCAAACAGAAGTTCTGCCTTCTTGATGTATTTGATCAGGTGCTGTGTATTGCGGTGAATCGCCGCGTAGTCACGGAAATCCTCTATGCCATACCAGTCGATGACCACACCTCCAATGCCCGCAAACTTCATTAACAGCACATGACATTCCAAGGCGTGAGGATCGTTGGAGTCGTAGAGACCAATGAGAGGGTAGTCATGTGAAGCCACTTCTCTCTGGCCATTATTGCTAACTCTGTCGGGATTAAAGTGATTCATCGTCCAGTGCCACCCCCAACGTCCGCTCACAGGTTTTGAGGAGTACCATGGCATATAATGAACCAGTACGGCCTTATCCTCATCTCCGCCGTGTAGAGATGGGGATAAGCTAAGTAACACAGCATGACACGACAATGCAATGACACAACAACGTTTCATAAAGACCTCCGTATAAGTACACCCTATCAGACGCGGAATAAGTTGGTGAAGTTGAAACAACAGGCACGGAAAACACCCAACTGATTGTGAGCTTACCACAAACAAACTACTACCTCATTGGTTTAGAACCCGTTGGAAAGAAACTAGAGATGTTTGAGCATCAGTTGAAAGCCGCTTCGCTAACTAGTTGTAACAAGATAGATCATGTTTTTCACAACGTTGACTTTTCCTTCCCAATCCAAACTTATACTAAGGTGTAGCAACAGACGCAGACAGTTATGCAGCAGGTCTACTTGGAGAAGGAAGTAAGACATCATTTTACTAACAGTGTTCTCTGCCCTCATCCTTCTTTCGGCTTCATCGTCCTTGACGGTGGTTAGCTCGGTTCTCCTCTACTGATATTGTTCCTTTCAAGTCAGCTAAATGCTTGTATGTCGGCACATTGGGGTCAGGTGTTGTTCTGGTTTTTCCTGTAAAATATGTATTAGTCAAAAATTGACGTAGGTGGAAGAGCAATGCTATAATAGGCCGCTTGATGCAAGAGAAACGCTATCCAATTAAATATGTCTCTCAGAGAACCGGTTTGTCACAGCACGTCATGCGGACCTGGGAGAACCGGTACGATGTCGTTATACCGAAACGATCCCCAACAAACCGAAGGTTATACTCGGAAGGAGATATCAAACGTCTCTCACTCTTTCACCAAGCAACAAAATCTGGACACAGTATTGGTCAGATTTGCAAGTTGGCGACCAAGGAAATACAAGAGCTAGTCGAGTTACACCACGATAACCTTGACAACCTCGATACTGAAGGGATTATAAATATAGACAAAAGCTCAGCGAGATTCCATCTCGATTCGTGCTTAAGATCTGTCAGAAGATTAGATGAGAAGGAATTAGGAGTTGCACTGGCAACTGCATCCATGATACTAAGCCGACCGGTCCTAATAGAACAGGTTATTACTCCCCTTATGACAGAAGTCGGTGATCTATGGTCTTCTGGCGTCCTCCGAATCGGCCACGAGCATCTGACAGTAGTTGCTGTCCGGACATTGTTGGGTAGTATGCTAACGGGGTTCAATCCAGAGACCGGATCACCGGTCGCTATTGTCACCACTCCTCCTGCCCAAATACACGAGCTCGGTGCCTTAACAGTCGCAATTGCCCTAGCTATAGAAGGGTGGAGGGTTACGTATTTGGGAGCAAACATGCCTGTTGAAGAAATCGCAGGGACAATTCACCAGAATAATGCGAAGCTCCTATTACTGAGCCTTACCTATCCCCCCGACGACGCACAGCTTAAAATACAGCTCAGTAAATTGCCGGACTACATACCAGAAGAGACTAAGGTTATCGTAGGTGGACGGTCGGCTATGTCCTATGATAAAGTTATCCAACAAATTGGTGCGGTTAGGATCGAAAACTTCTCAGATCTCCGAGAATATACGAGGGAATTGAGGAACCAGACGTCCGAGCAAGATGTCGTCCAACCTGTTTAAGCTGAGGCCTTTTAACTTGGCCTACAGTACAACTTTGCGAAAAGGCCACCGTCAAAAAATAGTGGCGATACTTTTTGGCCCCTTACTAACAAGCACGCACAGGAAAAAGCAGGATCGTGAAGGAAAATAACACCCGTATCTCTATCGTTGTTTCAATCGGCTTACATGTCATCAGTGCTTTCATCGGTGCCATATACATAGTTCAAAAACAAGAAATATTTCAAGATAATATCCTAGTAGATGTTTTTCGTGTCACCAAGCAGAAACTGCCTAAACGTCGACCCGACCAGCGGAAACCACCTCGAGTCAAACTACCTAAAGCGAAAGTCAAATTACTAAAATTTCTCTCTTCTAAGACACTCGTCACAACCGCTGTCAATTTGCCATTGAGCGATTCTGTATATTCTATTCCAGTTGATAATCGGATAGCGGTTGATGACTTTTCGAAAACGTCTGGCCNNGGTAGTTTAAGGCGAATCTTGCGAACACAGCTCGATTTAACGCCGGTATACACTTCTACACTACCCCAGATTATGCCAAAGAAGGTTGTAGGAATCATGGATCAGCAACTACAAATCGGCTTAGAAGCCAGTGACCCAATCTTTCAGATAGATGAGATGTCGTTTGCCGGACCTGGCGAAGTTGCTCAACCACCCCGCTTCGTGAATAAGGTGGTAGCAGAATACCCGGATTTAGCCCGTAGGGCCCAAAAAGAGGGGATGGTTATTCTAGAAGCGGAAATTGGTGTAGACGGTGTAGCTAGGGATATTATCGTCGTGCAGGGAATGGGGTTTGGTTGTGATCAAGCCGCTGTACAAGCACTTAGAAGATCACGCTTCAACCCAGCCCGGCAGGGGAAAAAATCTGTTCCGATGCGGATTCAGATACCGTATCGATTTCAGCTAGTCGTTTAAATCAATCCTGAACGTGAAATCTCTGACGCCCAATCTAGGAAAAAGGAGGTGAGAACACATTATCTGCTACTGAGACTGAGTGTTTCAAACTAGAGTGGTCTGTCCTCAACTTGATTAAGGATCGGATCAAAATCATTAATTCTAACAAGCTCGCGGTTTATATGGTGTCGATGTTTGATTTCAACACTATCAGCAGACACCGTTTTTTGACTAACCGTCACTCGTAAGGGCAAGCCAATCAAATCTGCCTCTTTGAATTTGAACCCGGGACTCTCGGATCGATCGTCATAGAGAACTTCCAACNCTTGCTCTATCCAGTCGGCATACAATTTTTCAGCCGTATCGACCACTTCTTGACCTTTACCGATGTGCATTAGGTGGATTTGGTAGGGGGCGATTGATTTAGGGAAAATGATACCGTGTTCGTCGTGGTTGGCTTCGACTACACTAGCAAGCAGTCGCCCGACACCGATACCATAGCAACCCATAACAATTGGTTGGGCCTTGCCGTTTTGGTCCAGATAAGTTGCCTTCATCGCTTCGCTGTACTTGGTACCGAGTTTGAAAATGTTGCCAACCTCTATCCCTTTTTTCAGGCTCAACTGTCCCCCGCACTTGACACAGGTTGACCCCTCTTCAGCTAAAGCTAGATCGGTCACAATGTCGGCTTGAAAGTCGCGTGGATAGTTCGCATTTCTCAGGTGGTAGCCGACTTTGTTAGCACCAGCCACCAAATTAGTCGTTGTGGTTACTGATTCGTCCACCACAATTTTGATGCTGTCGAAACCTCCACGGTGGGCATTAATACCGATGGGAGAAGCGTAGCCCGCCACTAAATTATTAGCCGATACCTCCTCCGCACTGGCAATCCGAACTTCAGATCCGAGTGCATTGACCAGTTTTGTGTGGTTAACTTCCAGATCTCCACGAATGACGACAAAGGCCACCTCACCTTCACTTGTGGTATAAAAGACAGCTTTCAACGTCTGATTTTTCCCGANCCCTAGAAATGTAGCCACCTCCTCGATTGTCTGCTGACCGGGGGTTGCCACCTCCACTAACGATTGTAAAGGTTGATTTTCAGTTTCGGTTTTTTGAAAAACGGCCACTTCTGCGTTAGCAGTGTAGTTACATTCGGAACAGAGGATCAGGTTATCTTCTCCGGACTCACAAACCAGCATAAATTCGTGAGCCGCAGATCCACCGATCATACCTGTATCCGAGTCGACTACCACCACATTGATCCCCGCTCGATGAAAGATATTAAGATAGGATTGATAGATTTGGTCATAGTATTGATCCAGATCGGCTTGACTGGTGTGGAAACTGTATGCATCCTTCATCACAAACTCACGGACGCGGATCAGTCCAGCACGTGGACGCAGTTCATCGCGAAATTTCAGCTTTATTTGATATAGTTGACAAGGTAACTGTCGGTAGGAATTGATGATATTGCGAGCCAGGTCTGTGACAGCCTCTTCGTGGGTCATCGCCAATACCAGTTGTCGGTCAAAGCGGTCGGTAAAGCCGGCGAGCTCTTTACCGACTAGTGATTGCCATCGACCGCTCTCCTGCCAGAGCTCGGCTGGGTGTATCAACGGCATGTTGATCTCTTGNCCACCAATAGCATTCATCTCTTCACGGATAATCTGCTCAATTTTCCGAATTGAGCGATATGCCAGTGGTAAATAGCTATACATGCCAACCGTCAAGCGATGGATCATCCCGGCTCGCAACAACAGTTGATGGCTGGAAATTTCGGCTTCGGATGGAATCTCCTTAAGCGTGCGTCCGAACAGTTGCGACATTCTCATCTTAACTTCTCACTTGACAAGTTCCGCCACAAGATCACCAATTTCACTAGTGGTATAACCCATACGCCCTGCAGATTGGCTTTTCATCTTAGTACCTGTCACAATCTTGATTGCTTCTGTGATTTTATTCGCCGATGACCAATGTCCACCCTGGTCGAGCAACATTGCCATGGCAGCAATAGCAGCGATGGGATTAATTACATTCTGTCCTGTATATTTTGGTGCGCTTCCTCCCATACATTCAAACATGCTGGTCCCGCCTGGTTCTGGGTTAATATTCCCTCCTGCGGCTACACCCATACCGCCTTGGATCATCGCCCCGAGGTCNGTGATGATATCGCCGAACATATTGGTGGTAACAATTACATCGTAGTATTCTGGGTTTTTGACCATCCACATGCAACAAGCATCGACGTGATTGTAGTCAGCCTCTACGTCTGAATATTCAGTGGCAACATCCTGAAAAGTTCGCCAGAGCAGATCGTGGCCAAACGTCAGAACATTAGTCTTAGCCACCAGGGTGAGTCGCTTCCCTTTCGGGTTGTTGCGCTTACGCGTATATTCGAAGGCATAGCGAATAATCCGTTCGCAGCCCTTACGGGTATATATGGCCGTTTGCGTGGCAATTTCGTCGGCAGTCCCTTTGCGCACAAATCCGCCAATACCGCAATACATATCTTCAGTATTTTCCCGAACGACGACAAAATCAATATCCTCCGGCCCTTTGCCCGCTAGAGGAGTCTCAACTCCCGGATAGAGGGTCACCGGTCGCAAGTTAACATATTGGTCGAGTTGAAAGCGAAGTTCTAACAGCAGCCCTTTTTCTAAAATACCGGGAGCAACTTCGGGGTGGCCGACCGCACCCAGGTAAATTGCATCGTACTGACTAAGCTCGTCAACTGCTCCTTCCGGCAGGACTTCGCCAGTTTTTAAATAGCGATCACCACCGAAGTCATAATGCGTCAGTTGGTACTCAATACCATCTGTTTTAGCTACGGCTTCTAGTATCTTCAAGGCTTCGTCAGTAACTTCCGGACCGGTTCCGTCCCCCGGAATAGTTGCGATTTTATACATTATATCGTTCCTCAATCTTTGCCAATCATAATTGCGATGAATTCAATTTCAGTTATTATCCGANCAAATCCTTTGTTATTTCTGAATGGTACTTCGCTGTCACGCGAGTTGAGACTACATTCCGAAATATCTGTTAGCAGCGAGAAGTGGAGTATAGATGGATATTTTAGACTACANCCATCTCTCTCCATAAACTCCCAATCGCCGGTATCGGTCNTAACGCTGTTGTACCAGTGTATCTCTATCAATGGCTATCAAATCAGCCAAATGTTTTTTAATGGCTCTTTTGACGTTGCGTGTGGCTTGCACGGGATTTCGGTGTGCTCCCCCTAGCGGCTCATGGATGATTCCGTCAATGATGTCGAGTTGGATTAGATCTTCTGCAATTGGTTTATACCCTTCCGCAGCCTCTGGAGCATGTTCTCCGTTGTCTTTCCAGACGATTCCACTACAGGCTTCAGGGGGGGCAACACAATAAATGGCATATTCCATCATCAGGATTCGATCACCTGCGGCAATGGCTAATGCCCCTCCACTTCCCCCTTCACCGATTACAACGACCAGAATAGGGACAGGTAAACGAGCCATCTCAGCTAAGTTTTCGGCAATGGCAACCGATTGGCCCCGCTCCTCCGAACCGCGGTCAAAGTGGGCGCCTGGTGTGTCGACGAGGCTGATGATTGGTCGGTCAAACTTCTCGGCTAACTTCATTAACCGTTTGGCTTTTCGATAACCTTCCGGACGTGTATACCCGAAACTCATCTCCTGTCGTTCTTTCAGATCTCGTCCTTTTTGTTGTGCCAGATAAACAATCGGTTGCCCTTCAAAACAGGCCAANCCACCGACTAGGGCACGGTCGTCGCCATAGCATTTATCACCGTGGAGCTCTACAGGATCGTCAAACAGTGCACCGATATAAGTGAACGACTGAGGGCGTTGCTCGTGGCGTGCCAACAGCACTTTATCCCAACGAGTTAGCTTCTTAAAGATTTTGCGCGTTTGGGCTTTTGCGTTTTCTTCCAACGCTGTCACCCCCTTGGAAATATTAATCTCCGGGTTAGCTCTAGCAAAGGCCTTGAGCTGCTGGATCTGAGCGTCGAGTTCAATTAACGGTTTCTCGAAGTTAAGTTTGCTCTGCATCTTATTATCAGCGTCGGATGAATTCATCCGGCCTAATTTATGTGGTGTTCAATTGCCCGNGCCTATCTTCCCCGGTTAGCGTCGAAGACATGTTTAAAGTGTTTACCAGGTAGTTGTTCCACTAACCCTTTTAGTTCCAACAAGGTTAAGGTACTTGAGATCTTATGGACTGGTAAAACCGTTACTCGTACNATTTGATCAATATGAATCCCCGTCGATTCGGTTCCACTAATCGCTGATAGAATCTGTGTTTCCTCTACGGACAAACTTGCAGTTGGTGNNGCTACATCTACGGTTACAGGCTCTTCTGTCTTTCTGCTTCCTTCTTCTATATCTGACGATGCCTGTTCCCAACCTAACCTCCGGTTGGTAGGATCAGTGGATCCTGTCGNGTACTGAGGGGAACCACTGGAGGGGCCAGACATTGGCTGAAAACTGGGTAAAGCGTCTAGAATGTCTTCCACAGCATGGACAAGCGTTGCACCTTGATTAATTAAGCAATGAGTGCCTATAGAAACACGAGACAAGATTTGCCCCGGTACGGTAAAAACCTCTCGTCCTTGTTCGGCTGCCAATCGAGCTGTGATTACAGATCCACTCCGCTCAGAGGCTTCAACCACAACGGTACCTTCGGATAGACCGCTGATTAATCGGTTTCGCCTCGGAAAATTAGTGGCTTTGGGTTTAGTTGCCATCGAGAACTCCGAGATAACAGCACCATCTNGCACAATTTGCGCCAGAAGATCTCGATTCTCGACAGGGTAAGTTCGACTCAAACCGCAGCCCATAACCGCAATTGTGGTTCCGTTAGTCTCAAGTGCCCCGCGATGGGCAGCCGCATCTATCCCACGAGCTGCCCCACTGACAATCGTCATGCCCCGTTTAGCACACTGACAAGCCAATTCGTAGCTGACCTTCTGTCCATAAGTCGTTGGTTCCCGTGTACCAACGATCGATAGCCAGGGAACATCTTTAGCTGGCAGGTTTCCCTTGAGGTAGAGGATGGGAGGTGGATCAGCAATCTCTTTTAGTAGGGTCGGATAAACAGGATCGGTTAGCGTAATCACCTCACAATCGTGCTTCTGAATCAGTTCCATCTCCCGGTCGATCAAGACGCGGGATTTTTCGTANACAATCCGTTGTAACACACTCTGATTGATCTCGGTCTCAATGTTTTTAATCTCAGAGGCCGTCAAGGCTAAGACCTGCTCCGCGGACTCGAAAGCTTGCAGTAGATCTTGGATTGTTTTCGAACCAATGCCCGGAATCAAGTTGAGGTGAATCAAGGATTTATCGATCGACATCGTCGCATCGCTAACAAGAGCTAACGTTTAGAATACAGACTACCCCCATTATACGACTTTTTGTATCTGCGCACACATCAAATTCTAGTTGGTAGGCTCAATACTTCCAAGCTTCGGTTCGCTTTTCTATGGTGTGGGTTCAGCTGCTGGTTCCTCCATTGGCAAAGCGTAGTAGACTTCGATTTCACGAATCTTTTTGTAGGTTATTGTCGGAGCTCCGCCTTCACCAACGGTCCGGCGCTTTTGCCCTCCAACACGGCGCGAGTCCCAACGGTTGGGCACCCTAATTTGCAGATGTGTNGTTGTGATTGGCTCCGGATGGGTATATTNGTAAGCCTTGGAGACATTATTTTTAACTTCTTTCAGTAGCTGCCATTTCCCATCTTTGTCTTTGTATAAAATATTAAAAAACTCCAGTTCATACTGGTCGCACGTTACTACAATTTGCTGCATGGTTTGTGGCTTGATCCAACGTAGTGTTGCTTGCGAGAATTTATCTGCTTCCTCGGCTGCCTTTTGATCGCGTGTTTCCGGGATCAAGGGTGAGGTTTCACCGTAGGTGTTAATATTGTCATCGTGCATCCCGGATTCGAGACTTTTGCTACCTTCTCGGCCACTACTAGCAACAAGAGCAATATTCTTACTCCAATTGTACTTCGGACCGCTCAAGACGCACCCCATGGTACATAGAGCGTAAGCTAAAAAAACAAAAGTGACTGCTGACTTCCAATTAGGCTGTCGCATATTTTCCTCCTTTAAATTTTCATTTAATCTATGGTTTGTTCAAGACCTTGGTTCGAAACCCTTGTCAGTCCTGACTCAACTAAGGGGCAGTGGCTTCAACTATTGTCGCTGCCAAGTTGTCCCAGACTTTGAATCCTTTAATTCAATACTGAGTTCAGCCAATTGATTNCGTATCTGGTCAGCAGTTTCCCAATCTTTGCGTTGTCGAGCCGACTGCCGCAGTTCTAAAATCAGATTCATTAGCGGTTCTACCAGTAAATCATCGCTGTCCACNGTTTTATCATGACTGTAAATNCCTAAGATTTGACAGGTAGTCGTCAATGCTTGATAGGCCAGACCAAGTTCAACCTCAGTCGGTCTCTCTACCTGGCCGCTATGTTGAAGCCTTCGATTAAGCTGTCCAACCAGCGTGTAAACTGCGCCCATGGCAGAAGCGGTATTGAAGTCATCGTCCATCGCACGCTCGAAACTGGTTCGCATTTGGTTGACAGCTTCGGTCAAAGTCGAATCGACAAGTTGATCGTTTTCCCTGACCAGTTCAGCCCTTGATTGAGTCGAGGACACTGACCGTGGATCGGTGTTTGGAGGAGAGTACTGTTGAATACTAGAGATACTGTTCTGGAGACGTCGTACCGCGCTTCGTGATTCGGCTAAGCTGTGTTGGTTGTAGTTCAATGGGTGTCGATAGTGTGCCGATAGTAGGAAATGACGAATTGTTTCTGGCGTATATTCTTTGAGCGCATCGCGGATAAAAATAAAATTACCTTCTGACTTACCCATTCGATCACCGTTCACTCGCAAGAAAGCCGTATGTACCCAATAGCGCGCGAAGGGTTTTCCAGTTACGGCTTCACTCTGCGCAATTTCGTTTTCGTGGTGTGGGAACTGTAGATCTTGTCCGCCGGCGTGAATGTCGATTGTCTCACCTAAATGCTTGATAGCCATAGCAGAACATTCGATATGCCACCCCGGACGTCCTTTGCCCCACGGGCTATCCCACCAAGGTTCGTCCGGCTTAACCGCTTTCCACANATCAAAATCACGTGGGTCTTCTTTCCGATGATTGACCTCCACCCGTGCACCAGCGAGTAGATCCTCCAAATTGCGGTTAGATAACTTCCCATAACCCCCAAAGCGGGTAACACGGTAATAAATATCACCCTCACATTCATAGGCATAACCTTTCTGAATCAGGTCTTGGATCAAGTCGATTATTTCGGCAATATGGTCTGTCGCACACGGATGAACATCAGCCGGACGAATGCCCAATCCTTCGGAGTCAGCAAAGTAGCCGTCGATATACTGCTGTGCCAGTTGGGTGGTATCAACTCCCTGCTCATTTGCACGATGAATGATTTTATCGTCGATGTCGGTCAAGTTTTGAACCAACCGAACTCGATAGCCCTTGTATTCTAGATATCGTCGAATGATATCCGAAACTAAAAAAGTGCGGGCATTGCCAATATGGAAATAGTCGTAGACAGTTGGGCCACAGCTGTACATGGTAACATGATCTTCCTTAATCGGAACAAAATCTTCCAACTGCCGGCTGAGGGAATTATAAATCTTTAGTGACATAGGTGTGTCGGTCCCTCCGGTCAGGTCGAGGACAGGAACCAGTGTAAATTATCAATGTTGGCGGTCAATTATTGGTGTGAGTCATTTTCTGAAGAAAGATTGCAGACTGCCTGTACGGCAATAGCCTGGCTTTGACCAATGAAGCCGAGNCCTTCTGCCGTGGTAGCTTTGATGNTGATCCGGGTTGAATCTACCTTCAGTGTCTGGGCCAATTTCTGCTTCATTAGCGGAATATAAGCCGCCAATTTGGGGCGTTGGCAAATAACGGTAGCATCTATATTTTGTACACAAAGGTTATAATTATCACCGTTGGAGTAGACGAGTCGATTGACACGGTCAAGCAAAATGAGACTGTCGATACCAGCGTAGCGAGGGTCGGTATCAGGAAAGTGTTGCCCAATATCGCCCAACGCAGCCGCGCCTAACATAGCATCACAGATGGCGTGTGTCAACACATCNGCATCGGAATGCCCCAGNAATCCAAGTTCAAATGGAATCTCCACGCCGCCCAAAATTAATTTCCGGTTCGGAACCAGCCGGTGTAGATCATAGCCAATACCTGTTCGGCTGATTAGTCGGGTTCTCACTTGGGCTTGCTGAGTCGATCCCATTAAAAAAGTGTGAGCAATCTCCAGATCTTCAGGCGTCGTAATTTTCAGGTTACGGTAATCTCCTTCGACAAGTTTGACGGGGGCGCCAAATTGCTCGACCAACGCCGCATCATCGGTGGCTGAGATTCCTCGGCGTTGTGCCAACAAATGCGCATCCAAAAGGAGATCTTTGCTAAAAACTTGTGGNGTCTGTACCGCCCACAAGTTTTGGCGNTCTGGCGTTTCAACCGCCAANAGATCTTGATTGGCAACTTTGATGGTATCCTTCACGGGCACCGCTAATGTTGCCGCTTGAAAGTTGTAAGCTGCCGCCAGGCACCGTTCGATCTGTGATGTCGTAACAAATGGACGAACACCATCGTGGACAGCAATCCAATCCGTATCTTCAGGAACAATCTGCAGCCCGCAAAAAACGGATTCCTGACGGGTTGATCCTCCAGCCACCAACTGTATCGGTGTCTCGAANTTATAGGGCGNTATTGCTTCNGATTGACATCTCTCGATATCGTCTTTTCCGGCGACGACTAAAATCTGATTTACACTANGTACCTGGTCGAACACTTGAAGCGTATGACTTAAAATCGGCCGATCTCCCAAATGAAGATAGGTTTTCTTCGTTGGTTGACCGTTTAAANTCCGACGGGTAAGTCGGCAGCTTTTCGCCTCAGTACGAAGATCGCCCATGCGACTTCCACTTCCAGCTGCTGGAATGAGGGCGCATATTTTCTGATTGATTTCTACTAGACCTTCCGGTGATGTCGGAATAGTGATGCCCCTCTGTGGGGTTACCATCATATCCGACTCTTCGGGTGAATATCATCCGTCCTGCGCTGGTTTGTAAGGTTTGAGTNACAACNGCTTCGACTGTTTTGCCGATAAAATCACGTGCNCCCTCGACAACGACCATGGTTCCATCGTCGAGATAGCCAACCCCTTGATTGGATTCTTTACCTTCTCGCGTAATTCGAATCTCGACCTGCTCGCCAGCAATAAAGTTAGGGCGAACCGAGTTCGCCAGTTCGTTGATGTTCAAAACCGTTACGCCCTGGAGCTCAGCCACTTTGTTGAGGTTGAAGTCGTTGGTTAGAATCTGGGCACTACGCTTTCGTGCTAATCTCACCAATTTGGCATCAACCTCTGGCACGTCGAGAAAATCATCCTCTGTGATCTCAGTTTCAATGCTAGGATCATTTTGCAAAGCGTGTAAAATATCAAAGCCACGCCGCCCTTTTTCACGGCGAAGTTCATCGGTCGAGTCAGCAATATGCTGAAGCTCATTTAGCACAAATCTGGGGATTAACAGAATTCCATCGACAAACCCTGTATGGCAGATCTCTAAGATACGACCATCGATAATGACACTAGTATCTAGAATTCTGGATTGGAGCATTAATTCCTCTGCCAAATCTGAATCTCCAAGATTCGGCATTGGGATAAATATCGAGAGGTGAGGCCGATTATGGTAGCCGACTATCATNCCACCGTACATAAACAACAGGGTAATTCCAGCAATAACATGGCGATCAATTGCTCCTAATTCAGGTTTAACAGTATGGATAATAAAGGTGGAAATACCGGCCAGAACAATTCCCAAGACACACCCAACAAGGGCTGAAAATAGATCTGGTAAACGCCGACTAAAGTCGGGCGACTCATTGGTTAGGGATTCAAATGTAGCTAAAATAATCGCTAATGTTGCGCCTGTTGCACCACCGAAGCTATCCGCTAGTGCAAAGCCAAATAACCCACTAACCAGCACGAAACCAATGCGAATTAACCAAATAAGCATAGGGTGGATCCTCTGTCTGGGTGGGGGAATAGTAATAAAGACTCAGCACCGACCTGCCACCGACTGAAATTGGATGTTTATGAAGACTTCGCCTTCCCACAATAAGACGATGAGATACGCTCCTCGATCGGCACCATCTATATTTATTATTATAAAAGTGCACTCAGTGCACCGTGAAGATCTGTTACGCTAACTAGTTCAATTTCCTCCCTTAGTTCGCTGGTTGTACCAACTAAATAGTTTTTACGGTTGTATTCTGGGAAAACAGCTCGGTTGAACCCCAGTTTTGACGCTTCTCTTAATCGTCGGTCGATATGGGTAACCGGCCGAATTTCTCCTCCTAATCCCACCTCTCCGATAACGACTGTTTTCTGCGGAATCGGAATNTCACGATGGTTAGAGGCAATTGCCATCACAATCCCCAGATCTACACCCCGTTCGTCGACTCGCATGCCGCCGGTTACGTTGACAAAAACGTCNGCGTCACCAATGTCAAAACCAACCCGTTTTTGCAAAACTGCTACTAGCAACGCAATTCGCTGGCGATCCGTGCCCGTTGCCATATTACGTGGAATCCCAAAGTTTGAGGGTGCCACCAGGGCTTGCAACTCAAACAGAATCGGTCGAGTTCCTTCAATACTAGATACGACCACTGAGCCGGAGATATTTTCGACCCGGTCACTTATAAACAGTTCCGATGGGTTGGCTACCTCTACCAAACCGAGAGTCGACATTTCAAAAACACCGATCTCGTTAGTTGACCCGAATCGATTCTTGACCGCTCGTAAAACCCGGTAAACATGATGGTTTTCGCCCTCAAAATAGAGNACGGTGTCCACCATGTGTTCCAGTACTTTCGGCCCAGCCAAAGAACCATCTTTAGTAACATGACCAACCAGGACCAGCGGAATATTTTTGGTCTTGGCCAAAATTAACAGATGTCCAGCACTTTCTCGAACCTGAGTTACACTACCTGGCGCAGATTGCAACTGAGGCTGAAAAACCGTCTGGATGGAGTCGATGACTACCACGATTGGATTTAGATTGACGATATGAGATTCAATCTGTTCCAAACTGTTTTCACAAAGAACATACAACGAATTTGAATGGATGTCAAGTCTATTTGCACGTAACTTGGTCTGGCCGACTGACTCCTCGCCTGAAACATACAGTACAGTACCGTAACGTTGGCTTAATGCATCGGTCGCCTGCAGCAAAAGCGTTGATTTCCCAATACCAGGATCTCCAGCAATCAGGCTAACAGAACCGGGAACAATTCCACCGCCGAGAACCCGGTCTAATTCCCCAATTTGCGTACTGAGCCGATCATGCTCGGTGGCAGCAATCTCTGTAATCGGTTCGGGTACACTGGAGGTCAGCGCTGGGCGCTGTTGCTTTTCTTTTGCGGAGATAACCATCTCTTCTACAAAACTATCCCACTGGTTACAATCTGGACAGCGACCGAGCCAACGAAGCGAAACGTGACCGCATTCTTGGCAAATAAATTGAGATCTTTTTCCTTTTCCCATTTTTGTTACGCTTACCACTTGGAATCAGCNAGGCGTAATCCAGCCGTAAAATAGGGTTTCTGAAAACCGGCATCATCTTTTGAACTTTCAACCCCCAAAAGCAGATGTGCCATTGGTGAGATTTTCCAATACAACTCTGCTCCCAGTAAAAGGACATCGGTTTCGGATCGGGTCAAAGATATTAACGAACTATCCTTTGAAAGGGCGGAAAAAGTCAGGCCAATACGGCGATCGAACAACATTAGATCGGTTGCCACTTTTGGGCCCGACCGGGTAATTCTGACTCGNCCTCGTAGAAACGGCATTAGATCATATCCATACTGAAAAGACAAGGCGGTTGCCGGTCCAAGGCTCGGCCGTTTGGGGNACCCGAATCCGACTTGTATTCGCTGTTTTTCCGAGGGCAGCCAAGCAACCATTAGTTCACTCTGCAACTGGTCATCCAAGGCAAAATATCTGATTTCAGAACTCCAACCGATTTCAGGCAGTTGAAGTAAGGTCGATTTTTGCGCCCACTCCTGGGTTAGTGTAGCTGTAGCTTCCAGTGTCTGATCCAGATTATGTAGTGTTTTTTCGACTCCTTGAATTAGACCTGGCTGGTGAACCAGTCGGGAAAGACTCCCGTCCCCATTCTTGATCTCGCTTACCAGATCTTGTAGATCGGTGTTTAATTGATTAAAGTTTTGGCCTGCCGTTCCAAATTCAGTTAGAGCTTGATCCAGTTTCGGTAACTCAGTGTTAATAGCGTTTCGACCGCTGGCCGTTAAGTCGGAAATTTCGCGCTCCAGTTTATTAAGGGTATTATCCATTTGCTGGGTAAAAGTCTGTAAATCGGTTGCTACACGTTGGAAGATAGAGATAGTTTGGGTGATCGTTGGCCGATTTTGATGGATCAAGTCTTCAGCTAATTCAGTGACGATAGTTGCATTTTGAGCCACTTGTGATAGGTTGGTCGAAATATGTTCGATAGCCGTGTTCAGGTTGTCGAGTGTAATTTGCAAGTTGGTTCGGGTTTCGTCTACGGCTTGACTTAAACTGGCTAGCGTTTGATCCAAACTATACCGGGTCTGATCCAGAGATTGGCTAATTTGCTGGATCAGTTGGCGAAGATCGGTAATTCCTGCCTCGACTTGATGCTGATTGTTTTCAATCAGTTTTTGCGTTAACTGGATCAACTCGGTAACGCGAGCTATCGTTTCTCCCCCACTATTTAGCGTTTCGGAGATCGATTCAGGATCTAGCCCTGTTAAGGGAAGGTCTGCTACCGTTAGTAGGCTGCCTTCCATGGAGCCGTTTTTAATATGGATATAAGCCTCACCGACAAATCCGATAATTCCAATCTGGATTTGTGACCCTTGGCGGAGTCTTTGAAAGGCGCGTTCAACTCTCAGTTCTACTTCAACTTTGTTTCCGTTGTCCAAGAGACGTACACCCGTGACACGACCAATCTGCACACCAGAGAGCATCACGCCAGCACCAACCCTCAGATCATTGATAAAATTGAAGTGTACTATTAATAGATCACCTCGTCGGTCAAACGGAGAGTCAGTGGCGTTCATCAGTAGGAAAATCAAGATAAGAATACCTACTAGAACGGTAACGCCAACTTTGAGATTAAGACTCCACACGTTCGATAATCTCTCCGGTGTCCTTGAGATGCGGATCTAGTATTTTGCGTGACCCCGAGTAGATAAACTGTCGTACGATCGGATTCTCCTCAGCTTTTATCTCTTCGGGTGTACCTTCAGCGATTACTCGTCCGCGGTAAAGCATCACCATTCGGGTGGCAACGAAAAAGGCACTGTCCATATCGTGTGTAACAATAACGGAAGTCACATTTAATTTCTCGTGTAGATTGAACATTAGCTGGTTGATCTCATCACCGGTAACCGGATCTAGGCCAGTAGTTGGCTCATCGTAGAAGATGACTTCTGGATTATCAGCAATTGCGCGTGCCAAACCGACCCGTTTGCGCATTCCGCCACTGATTTCAGCTGGCTTTAACTGCTCCACATTATGCAGATCTACCAATTTGAGTTTCTCTTTTGCAATTGAGTGAACATTCTGCATCCCTTGGTGTTGTGTAAGAGTAAAGCCCACATTTTCTTCTACCGTCATAAAATCGAACAGTGCCGCCGATTGGAATAGCATTCCAAGGCGTCGGCGGATTGGCACCAACTTTTTTTTGGAAAAAGTCGATATTTCCAGTCCATCAAACCATATCTGGCCCCGGTCGGGTTTCATAAGCCCCGTTAGAAGGCGGAGTAAAACACTTTTCCCACAACCACTCGGACCCATGACAACTAAGGTTTCCCCACGTGGAATATGAAGATCAATCCCTGTTAGAACTTGATTTTCGCCAAAACTCTTCCATAAATCCTTAACTTTAATCACAGTAACTGTACCCGGTTTATTCGCTAACTGGAACGATTATTTGAAATTCAGAACAGCATACAGCAGGTGATTTAAAAAAAAGTCGATTATCAGGATGATCATAATAGCGGTAACCGCTGATCCCGTTGTGGCTCGCCCAACCCCTTCGGCCCCGTCGGCGGACGAAATCGAAAACCCTTTATAACAACCTACAATTGCAATGGCCGTTCCAAAGGCAGTCGCTTTAACCGCACTAACAAGTATGCTGCTTAAATACATAAAGGCTCGCAGGTTTTTTAGAAAAAAGTTGCCATTCATGTTAAACAACTTGGTAACGACGAAATATCCACCGGCGAGTCCGAAGGCAATAGAGAACATAGAAAGCACGGGGAGCATAATAGTACAGGCCACTAAACGAGGTACGACCAGGTACTTGACCGGATCTACAGCCATGACCTCTAGTGCGTCTATTTGTTCTGTTACTTTCATTGTTCCAAGCTCGGCTGTAATGGAGGCACCTATTCTACCGGCCATTACAAAAGCCGGTACCACTAATCCCAACTCCTTGATAATCGTAACGCTGACGAAACCACCGATCGTTCCTTCGGCGGAAAGCGCTCGGAGTTGATAATAGCCTTGGGTTGCAACAACTAATCCCGTGAAAATCCCCGTAAAAATGACAATCGGCAAGGCGGTTACACCAATCAAGTAGGACTGACGCAGAACCATCTTTGGTTGGTATGGTGGTTGAAAAGCCAAGCCAATTGCAGACAAAGTCAGACAGGTGGCCTCACCAAGAGTGGTTAAGAAAGAGACTGTTAACTTGCCTAATCCTTCCAAAAAACCGATTAGAAAAGGCATAAAAGTTTCTTTCTCGAACCGAATTTTAGTGACGAGTACAATTGTCAAATCTCATTTCTGCCGCCACGAATTCCAACTGGATTGTTCCTGTTGGACCACTCCGATGTTTTCTAATCATCAAGTCCGCGAGCCCCGCTTCTTCGCTTTGCTCATCATAGTAATCGTCCCGATACAAAAAGGCGACTAAGTCGGCGTCCTGCTCGATTGATCCAGACTCGCGTAGATCAGAAAGAACCGGCCGTTTGTCGGGCCGACGCTCTACTTCTCGACTTAATTGGGCACAAGCGATAACCGTTAGCTCTAATTCAACGGCCAAACTTTTCAGAGATCTGGAGATCCCAGCGATCTCTTGTTCCCTAGATATATTTCTACTAGAATCACTAACCAATTGCAGATAATCAACAGCCACCAGACACAGGTTTGGATGCTCCCCTTTCAATCGACGAGCTTCAGATCTGAGCCGTTGAATCGTCAATCCCCATGTACAATTGAGGAAAATAGGAGCATTTTCAAATCGAGCAACCGCTTGCGCAATCAAGTCCCACTGCTCATCGCTCAGAAAACCTGAACGGACTCGTGAGAACTCCACCCCAGACTCGGCGGCCAACATCCGCATCGTCAGTTCCTTAACGGGCATCTCTAAACTGAAGATTGCCACCGACAATTCTCTTTCGATGGCGATATTTTGGGCGATGTTGAGTACAAAAGAGGTTTTACCCATGCCTGGTCTCGCTGCAATGATATGCAACGCCCCCTTTTGCAATCCCGAGGTTAGAATATCGAAGTCGATAAAGCCGGTACCAACCCCCAGAATATTTTCATCGCGACTAGCGGCATCAAGTACATCTTGTAATGTTTCACGAACAACAGTTCCAATCCGGATAAATCCATCTTGCCGATTTTCATAACCGACCCGAAAGACAGCCTCCTGAATTTGGTCCTGAACGGTCTCGATTTCTTCCTCTTGGTTCAGGGCCAATTGTTGGATCTCTTGACTTGCGGCGATGAACCGCCGACGGGTAGCTTTCTCTCTAACGATCTGGGCATAAAACTCGGCACTTTCAGTTTCGACAACCCGCGCTTGTAGGTCGTAGAGGTAGATATTTCCGCCCGCGCGGTTGATCTGGTTGGTACGTTCTAGTTCATGTGCAACCAGACCCGGCTCGGATTGGCTACTCCGCTCGTAGGCTGCCAGGATGGCAGTATAAATGAGTTGGTGATCGGTGGTGAAAAAGATATCCGGGGCTTCGCCCAGCAAAGGTGCAATTAAGGCGATCGTCGCAGAATCAGTCATCATTGCCCCCAGGACAAATTGTTCTGCTTGCCGATCATGGAGGGATTCTGCTAATTGCATCGCGACAGAACTAGCGGGTGTATCCTGCCAATTCCACGGGCAAGTTGGCCGCCTTATGGATTGGCTTCTATTACATCCACCCACTATCTACTGGGTTAGTTAAATGGTCAAGAAAAGGTCGCTTCCCTAATGAAGGTGTCTCTTTCGAGATTAGCAGTGGCGAAGCAAAAGAATGGTATGGGGGGAGACCTCTGCTTATTCAGCCTCGCGTACTACAACGACTCTTAAACTGGGAATAATGTCTGGATAGAGATTAATCGGAATCATAAAAATGCCGAGTTCTTTAATTGGTTCAGCGAGATCAAAGCTACGCCGATCAACAATAACATTTTGCTCTGCTAGTGAATTGGCAATGTCAATATTGGTAACGGATCCGAACAATCGATCCCCTTCGCCTGCCCGCCGAGCAATAGTACAGGTTAGACCACTGATAACACCCGCCAGTTCTCTAGCTGCATCTTTGTTTTTGAGTTCTTTGGCATCCAGAAGCAGTTTTTCATGCTCCAAAGCCCTTAAATTCTGTGGATTGACTTGAACCGCAAACTGGTTGGGAATTAGATAATTACGAGCATACCCAGGAGCAACCTTCCGAATCTGGCCGATCTCCCCAAGCCCATCAACATCCTGTTTTAAGATAATTTCCATTGGGAACTCTCAATCTAGTGGTCGGAGAAAGGCAGTAGTGCCATGTTTCTGGCACGCTTAATAGCGCGAGTAATTTCTCTTTGCTGTTTAGCACTCAGCCTCGTAAATCGACGAGGTAAAATCTTACTGCGTTCTGAAATGAACTGTTTTAGTAAATCAACATCTTTGTAGTCGATAGATTCCAGCTTAACGCTCCGTCGACGACGCCGGAAAGTTCTTCGGTTGGAATCGGGTCGACGATGATCTCTAGAGTCGCCTCTCCGATCTCTAGAGTCGCCTCTCCGATCTCTAGAGTCGCCTCTCCGATCTGTCATGGGCTGTCTCATATTTTATTTATCCTAACACTTCTTCTAAATTAATTGGGGAGACTAGTTAAAACGGGATGTCGTCGTCTGTCGCCGTCGCGATAGCACCACCTGTACCACTGTCACCATCTTGAAACTCACTGTCTTGACGAGAACCGACGAATGAAAAACGGTCTAGCGTTACACTCAACTTCGATCGCTTCTCTCCGCTATCCGTTTCCCACTGACGAAACCTGAGTCGACCTTCCACCAAAATCGGTTTACCTTTGGAGAAATACTCATTCACAACTTCCCCTTGACGACCGAAAGCGTCGACGTCCACGAAGCAAACCTCTTCTCTCTGTTCACCCGTGTTTTTATCCTTCCAACGCTCGCTAACTGCCAAGCCAAAGTTGACAACTGTTGTACCGCTAGGCAAAGATCTAAGTTCTGGGTCTCGCGTTAAGTTGCCCATTAGGATAACTTTATTGAAACTGGACATGTTGATCCTCTTTGTAGATTACTCATTCCTTTACAAATCAAAGGTGTTTAACTTTCCAACTCATCATCAGTATCACTGGCTGCTTCATCCACCGCAACACTTACATCCGAGTCATTCACGGTTTCTGCTGAATTTTCTTGATTTAGACCTTGTTCACGCCGGNTAGCAGTAGCAACGTATTTATCCAAATCACCTTCAAAACGCAGCACAAGATGCCTNATAATTAACTCGGTAATCAGAAAGTAATTGTTGAGCTTACTGATTAGATCCTGTGGTGAGTCGAAAATCAGGAAAACATAGNAGCCGTCTGGATGCTTGTTGATGGCATAGGCCAGGCGTTTTTTGCCCCAATAATCTGTCAGCAGGACACTCCCACCGCTGTCTTGAATCAGCGTTTTGANCTCTTCTGTCAANTCTTCCATCTNACTTAGATCAAGANTTGGATTTATGATGAAGAGGGTCTCATATCTGTTCAATTTTATCCTCCCTTTGGACTAATGGCCCCTACTAAAATCCAAATCAAATTATAGGGGCAGAGAACAGCTAATAATATCATATCGATTAGCAATTAAGCAAGTTTGCTTCCGCAGGTTACTTACTCTCCCTCAAAACCTCTAATAATCCGATAAAGAGGGTATATATAGCTCTTGAGATAAACCGAAGAACTCCGGGGGTGAAAGAGAGGAACGAGATCGTTTTCTCTTCATGTGTCCGGGTATNATTCATCATATATGCCTGTGGAAACGACCCAATAAAGGGCAACGGTCATGAGTAAGAAGGAGTTGTTCCAGGCGATCTGGATGCTTTAAATGAGTTTTCAGGTAACTATTTGGGTTTTTCAAAAAATTAAGAAAATGTTTGACAGATTACCTACGTTTGTTCAGAGAGAGAAACTGACTCTAAAATAACAGTGGTATCATTGGCCCATTGAATAGATCAAGCCAGTAGTCCATTGGTAATCGAAAACATCAAGGTTNAAGAGACCATTGGGCAGATCAAGCAGCAGTTGGAAGAGGAGAAGAAGCTCTCCCCGGCCTTATACTCCTCATTGGAGTTGCTATTGGTTCTTGTCCCTCTGTTACTAAACCGATTGGGCTTTAACATCAAAAACAGCAGAAAGCCACCTTCCAATAATCCTAACNAGAAGAAAGATAAAGNAGAATGGGAACAGCAATTCCGCAGTAGCGTATGCTTAGCGGTGAATCCTGCCGCCTGCGTTCGGATAGAGCTGGGGTAGCATTGCGAAAGCTCCTAGCACTATTCCTTGAATTTGTCATTTTAATACGGCGCGGATTTCACTTATCCCTAATCTTCTGGCCATCTGCCGGTGTCATGTCGTCAAAGCCGGAGCCTTTCGGTACGTATTGGCGAATCAAACCATTGGTATTCTCATTGAGACCAGTTTCCCAGCAATGGTATGGATGAGCAAAATAGCTCGCNGCATTCAGTTGTTCGGCAATTACTTCACTAATGCGAAGTCCTGACCGTTATCATTAGCTTCTGCGGCCAGGTCGGGGAAAGTGCTTCCAGTATTACGTTCTTGACCGCCTCTGCCGTTTTGTTGGCCGCCAAGGCTACCCCGTAGTGCCTCTTTCTCTCAACCGTCGTCATGAATACAAACCTAGCGGTCTTACCGATCACAAGATNCATTTCCCAATCACCGACTTGCTAGCGCTCATCCACTATCGCGCCATGCTCGTTAACACTACCCCTTTTTTAAGCGGCCTACGACGATCCGGGTTTCTATCACGCTTCTGGCCTTGTCTTCTGGCAACGCAAACAAGTATACCGATTATCTCCCGCTTTCTGGNCAGTCAGAATGGATCGATAAATCTATTCTGGGCTTAGCGACGGCAGGCCTNATTTTTTAACCAATCACTAATCTGTTCTGGACTCCATTCTACCTTCCGTAAAGATTCAACCCCTTGCTAGGTAATCTCCGCGATTAGCCTATGACAGTGTAACTGTTTTCGCTCATCAGTCAGAGGTTGGTCTGGGTCGGTAACCCCGTAAACTGGTGTTGCACGCGAGTAGTTCTGCAACTTTTTTGGTATCTAACCGGCTTTCAAAAATGACTGGGTCTGGTATGGTTCTACTTCGGTCAGCTGTGTCTAGTTGATTGGCAATTTCCTTGGGTGAGAAAATGNCGTGGATTATACCTGGTGGCCACTGCTCTAAAAAATTGCACTTACCTGTTGGATTCAGGGTGTTTTATAATGGATTGAGGCCCAAAAACTAGGAAAATAAGGTGGGCGAGGCTGTGGCAGAAAAAGGATCCTTTTTCTGCCACAGCGGTTACTTGTCTCTGTGATAACAAGGGTTTTTGGGGGCAGTCCATACCAGAAACAGCAGTTTAAATTGGATGTTCTATTGAAGGCGCGTGGAGGCTAGATTTAGAAGTTATTAAGTATTCTACATCGGATAGGATACTTATTAATTTAGGAAAGGGCAAAAAATAAGGTGGATCAAAAGCATTGACTCACCTTTAGTAGAAAGAAATTATGGGAAATATTGTGACTATTTACTTTTCGTCGACCCTACTGCCTTAATTTTGGCCCAATGAATAGTTTTCTTACCAACAGCTTCAACAGATAACCAGTTTCCAAGCCCTCGGGCTAAAATTTTTAGATCTCTTCTGGAGAAAGGGCATCGTCAAAAGCTGCTACCTCATCAATAATTCCCTGGAAGTAGTTGGTCGGATTAGGGGGCATCCTATGAGCGTATTCCTTGGTTCCACCTGCTATTTTAGACTTTATCCTCACCGACAAGTTTACCGTCTTTGTAACAGCNGAGCGTCTTTACCATCGAAAGTTACAGATAAATGATACCAGGTTTTAGATTTCAACTTCCCTGAGTCAATGGCATGCCATGCTGCACCATCGGTCCAGTGTAGCATGGCTTCACCTGGTTTCCAATCCGCTCTTTCGTCACCTCTGATTAGGACGGCATCACCATAAGTTTGGCTTCCACACCAAAGTTCTGTTCGGGTCTTCCCCCAATCCTTACTACTACTTAACTACATACTTACCCAAAGTACAGCAGTAAAGTTTTTAGTTCCAATCCGGGAGATATTTTCACCCCATGGCTGGCGCCGTCGAGTTCTNAGGCTTTACCNAATTTGCCATTGCCCCAACTGGCCTTACCAATAGCCTCTTCATGGTTATCCTGGCCTGAATAATCCCTTCCTTTCAGGTTTACTGAGACTAGAATGGACGATAACGCCTATATAGATANGATGAATGACTTTCACTATCTGGAAATAGCTTGCGCTAGCTGCTTGTAGCGGGAGAAGTAATCTGGCCGGGGAGACCTATAAGATGGGATATGGTTGGATTAGCCTGTTTTAGCTAACTCGTTGACAGNAAGTGATTTCGTTCTTAATTTTTAACAATAGTTTTCTGGCACGATTTTGGCCTGTTTTTGACAATTTGTTTTAAAAACTATTCCTTATTTATCGTTTTAAATACGGGCTTAGCGAAGAGATTATAGATCGTGGTGGATATTGGATCACACCATAAATCGTGACTCTCCACCTGATTGTCCGTATGGATAAATAAAATAAGATGTCGGGCGNCTTAGGTTCAATTCCGTTCCCATTTCTTTTACAACGTCACTCAGAATGCGATATAATGCTCTTCGTCTAGTTGGTCTGATCGGCGGTCCTCTTTTGATCCAACTTCGATGCCGGCCCCGGAGAAGCAACGTCCCAAGATCAGGGACGGATAATTTAGCCGAGTGAACGAATNAAATCTGAACGCGGTCTAGCAGACGTAAACATACGGCATTAAAAACTGTAACCAAAATTGATTGCGACCATGATATAAGCAGGTTCTAGGAAGGGAAATCTCATGTCTCGACAACCAAATATCATATTTTCCATGTCTGATGACNAAAGACACGACTGTATGGGTTGCGCGAATCATCCGTTTGTCTCAACCCCAAATATGGATCGGTTGGCGGCAGAAGGCGTTCGCTTTATTAATGGATTTACGGCTGTTCCCCTTTGTGCGCCGCCGGGCCAGCCATAAGACCGGACTTTATCCGCATCAGCACGGTGTAGTCCACAATCGTTCTGCCTTGAACACGGGTATAGACACCTGGCCTGAACTGTTGCAACGGGCTGGATACCGAACCGGATTTTTCGGCAAAATTCACTATGCTACGGCGGATGGCAACCAACCGGGAGGCTCACCACATCCCGGCTTTGACAGGTGGGTTGGGTTTCGTGGACAAGGTGACTATAACGATCCAACCCTGATTGTCGATGGGAAAGAAATCGACCATCGGGGCTACAATACGGATTTGTTGGCTAACTATGCTGAGCAGTTTATCAGTCAAGCAAACGAACGCCCCTGGGTGCTTTGCCTGTGGTACAAGGCACCCCACGGTCCGTTTACACCACCCGTCCGTTATGCCGATATTCATGCAGATGCTGAACTACCGGCGCCGTCTACCCTCAATGCCTCCCTCAGCGGCAAACCCTTCAGTTTGCAAAATGGGAAACCGATGGGGCACGAGCAAAACTGGTTCCCAGACGGTAACTTCATCGGGGATAAAACCTGGGAGGTATTCATGCGCGACTATGCCCGAACCATGCAAGGTGCAGACGATGCTCTCGGCCGTCTGCTGGATGTACTCGACCAAACGAGGATGGCAGAAAATACCATTGTGGTCCACAGCAGTGACCACGGCTATTTTCACGGGGAGTTCGGTTTGGCCGATAAACGATGGATGTACGACCCTTCTATTCGGGTGCCGTATCTGGTTCGATATCCCCAATTAGTTCAGGATCCCGGCCGGACAGTGGCCGATCTGATTTTAAGCCTCGATATTCCAGCCACAATTATGGATCTCAGTGGTTTAGGTTTGCCGGATAGATTTCAGGGCCACTCCCTGCGACCGCTCTTGGATGAAAACGGAGCGTGGGCCAGGGATGATGTTTTTATCCAGTATTTTGAAGACCCGCCTTTTCCCGATTTGCCGACGATGACCTGTTTACGTACGGCTAGTGAGAAGTTGATCCACTATCTGCGAGACGGTGAGGGTGATGAGTTTTACGATTTGGTCGTAGACCCGGAGGAACGGCAGAACGTAGTTGACGATCCGGCCTACTCCGGTCGGGTGACTCAAATGCGGAACCGGTTGGAAGCAGCCAAGAGACAATCTGACTTTTCCCTGCCCGATCTATCGAGACAATATTAAGTTAGTTACGCTGCCGTCTCTCTAAAACGAAGCAACTTCTGGCAGAACACTACCGGTAGGTCGCTGTTGCTTCCTCTCTTTTGCCACTTTTTCCCTAATCCGACGTGACCAGTTGTGAAACTGGTTTTGTTGACCTATGATTGTCACTGCTATATAATGACCATGTCAACGGTTGGGTTCATTATCCATGCAAAGACCTTCATCTCTTACTTCTTATTACGTGATTTGGATTGAGGGTGGAGTTGTCTTTTGGGCTGTCGCCTATCATAGAGACCAGAAAGGTTAAATTTTTATGTTAACTTTGATCAGTACGCTTCTCACTTTTACTGTTAGTTCAGTTGAGGACCGAAACGCCGCCGCCGTCTGGCAGTCACTCAAACGTTTGAGCACCACAGCAACGGTACTTCACACTACCGCCCATCCAGATGATGAAGATGGTCCGTTGCTCACATGGTTAAGTCGAGGTCAGGGCATTCGTACTGGATTATTCTCGCTGACTCGGGGCGAAGGTGGGGCTAACCTCATCGGGCCGGAGTTGTTCGACGCTCTGGGCATTCTACGAACCGAAGAACAGCTAGCAGCNGCTCAGTATTATGATGTTGATCTCTTTTTTGGCCAGACGGTTGACTTCGGTTATTCCAAACGATTAGATGAGTCGTTAGAAAAATGGGATCGTCAGCTGTTACTGGAAGATACGGTACGTTTGATTCGAACTTATCGGCCCAACGTGATTATTGCCCGCTTCACCGGCGATTCAGGAGATGGCCATGGNCANCATCAAGCATCGGGCCTAATCACCCGACAAGCTTTTTCACTGGCAGCTGATCCCAATCAATTTCCCGAACAGATCAGCGCTGGATTACAACCTTGGCAAGCCCAAAAATTGTACATCTCACGATCTCGATGGAGGAACAATGGCACTGAACCATCCAATTTGCTACGGATTGATACAGGAAAATATGACCCGCTACTGGGCCGCTCTTACTACGAAATCGCGCGTCAAGGATTGCGTTACCANCGGTCACAAGGAGCGGGGCAACGTCAAGCTTCCAAAGGCAGTTGGTTCTCTTCACTTCAACTGATCGAGACAGTTTTACCCCACAATAAACCGGAAAAGCACCCTTTGGATGATATTGATACGACGATCATAGGAATGAGTTGCTTCACCGAAGGGAATTCAAATTTAAATGCAATGTTAATTGAGCTTCAGCGAGCCGTTGACGAGGCTTTGTCTGTTGCTTCATTCCAAGAACCATGGGTTACTATGCCCTATTTAGTTAAAGGATTGCAGCTAACAAGGGAATTGATCAAAAGACTTGAAAAGGCCNATCTGGAGGNATTTAATAACAATCAATTGTACTTTCTGCTGAAAAACAAAGAGCAAGAGTTCATGGATGCAGCCAACAAAGCATTGGGNCTTNCGATAGAAGTGNTAGTTGACCCACCGNCAANNGNAGANGNCACTCCCNGTTTCTTTCGTTCANCGGAAACNTTCAAAGTGGCAATTCCAGGGCAGGTATTNACACTAACCACTAAGGTCGTTAACCCAAGTCCACTCCAGATTAAATTGATTCAGGCTAATCTTCAAGTACCAAAAAATTGGACCGTTCGTCCTCTTCAATCAAACCTGGCCACGCTGAGTCATAANGGTGTAGCTCAAGCTCGCTTCGAGATTCAAATACCTGAAGAGGCTAGTTATTCCCAGCCTTATTGGTCCCGTCAGTCGGAATACCACGATGACGTTTATAGGTTAGATCAACCGGAGTTTGCCCATTTGCCGTTTCAGCCGCCGCAGGCAGTTGGTATCTTAACCTATCAGGTTGAAGGAGTAGAATTCGAAATTACCCAACCGGCTCAGACGGTACAAATGATCCAGCCTTGGGGGGAAAATCGCCGATTATTAACAGTAGCTCCCGCACTCAGCCTAACGATTTCACCTTCAATCGGAGTAGTTCCAATTGAAACAGGAAAGCGGACCTTTAGCAGCAGGGTTGAAATTTTAAATAACGGCACAGGAATTACGGAAGGGAAAGTTCATCTACAAATCCCAGAGGGATGGACGATAACACCGAGCCAACATCTTTTCCGTTTCACCTATGAAGGCCANATTCAGAATTTCTCCTTTCAGATTTTGCCTGCCCAAAATTTAGAAGTAAACGCGGATTATAGGGTGCAGGCCGTAGCTGAACACCAGGGGAAACATTACAGCGAAGGGTATCAGGTGATAGATCATCACGATCTAGAACCACGCCACCTATACCGGACAGCATCCATGCAGTTACACACAATTGATGTTAAAGTCGAAGCAAATTTGAAGGTTGGGTACGTTATGGGGGTNGGGGACAAGATGCCACAAGCCTTAGAACAAATNGGGGTCAAAGTCCAAATGCTCGNNANCCAAGAGCTAGCCGTCGGTGATTTAAGCGCNTATCAGACTATTATTGTTGGCATCCGGGCCTACGCNGTTCGAACNGATCTGCAAGCCTATAATGGTCGATTGCTGGATTATGTNTATCAAGGCGGTAATCTGGTGGTACAGTACCAGACGCCAGAGTTTGATGCTGCACCGTATGGACCTTACCCATACAAACTAGGTCGGCGTCCGGAGGAGGTGTCGGAAGAAGAGGCTAAGGTTAGCATTCTGCGACCTAAAGATCCGATTTTCAATAGGCCGAATCAGATTACGGACACTGATTTTGAGGGTTGGGTTGAGGAGCGTGGTTCTAAGTTTATGTCGGAATGGGATTCTAACTACCAGCCATTGTTGCAATGCCATGATAAAGATCAAGCCCCACAAAGAGGAGGGCTGCTAGTAGCTAGCTATGGGACAGGAGTTTACACCTATGCCGCTTATGCCTTTTACCGTCAGCTACCGGCGGGGATCAGCGGAGCCTATCGACTTTTTGCCAACTTGATTAGTTGGGGTAATAATTAGCGGAATTAGACTCAGGACCTGTCTCTATCGCAGTTGCTAGCTGAGTCCGCCAGTCATCGTGGTGGAGATTTGCTCCCAAGAGATCCCTATGAGTCGTTACCCCATCAGATTGCTTTCACACCATCGGTCAATTCTGCTATTTCCCCACATAGGCGACTCCATCACGGTGTAAAGGAATATAACCGATCAATCCTGTCTTTATTTTCACTGCCCAAAAATGAGCCAATCCACCGACGTTCCTGCCCAATTTCAAGGTCTCTTTGCGCCATTAAATTTTGCCAATTTCCGCAACCTACTCATTAGCAACACCCTCTGGTGGCAAGCAATGTGGATGGAGATGATTGTCGTCGGTTGGCTCGTTTATAAGCTCACCAACTCCGCCTTTGACGTCGCACTTATTGCTTTCTATCGATCCATTCCGCTTCTAATTACCGGGTTTATTGCAGGACCATTGGCCAATCGCTATGGTCGTATTCGGATTGTTATATTTGCTCAACTTTTAAGCGTTTTTGTTATTGGGGCTATTACCTATTTGCTCTGGGCTAATCGTCTCCTATTCTGGCATATCGCTGTTGGAGCAGCATTGTTTGGTACCTCCTGGTCTTTGAATTGGACTGCCCGCAGAGCTATTGTTCCCGATTTGGTCGGGAAACATCGCACCATAGAAGCAATGCTGCTTGAAAATCTGACACAAAACATTGCCAGAGTTTTTGGTCCCTTTTCCAGTGGATACCTTTACAACTCGGTTGGTGTGAACAACTGTTATCTTGCTATTTTGATCATTTCTCTCATCTCCTTTCTAATCGTGTTGCGAGTGAAAGTCCCTTCTCAACCCGTCGTGCCCAATGTCAACCCTTGGACCCTGATGCGTGAGGGTTTACGCTATATGCGAACGAGCCAACCTGTAATGGGCGCTCTGCTAGTTACCGTGATTATGAATTTTCTTGCCTTCCCATACCAAACGATACTCCCAATTTTCACCCACGATATATTGCACAAAGGACCATTCGAATTTGGCATCTTAGGAGCCTGTAATGGTATTGGTGCTTTTTTTGGCCTATACATCCTAAATATTTTACGCAAGCACTTAAGCCACGGCTGGATCTTTTCATTGGGTTCTGGTTTTCAATCCCTCTGCCTTTTCTTTTTCGCCTTTGCCACTACCTGGACTTACACCTTTACCCTGTTTAATAGTTCATACGGGGTTGCCTTTCCCCTGGCTATCTTACTCCTGATCCTTTCTGGTTTTGGCCAGGCATTCTTCAGTGTTATGCAAAGTACTATTATGCTCACGTCTACACGTGACGACATGCGAGACTGTGCTATGGGCACCCTTGTCCTGGCAATTGGGGCGGGACCTATTGGTCGCCTGCAAATAGGCTCATTAACTGAGGCCTACGGTGCCCCCTTGGCACTCGGAGGTCATACCAGCATCGCTGTCGTTTCGATCATCGCAGTCACCGCGGCTTTGCCTGGATTCAGGTCACGTCTGGCCACCAAAAAAGAAGAAGGCATTTTGGCCCAAGATCAAGAGAAAAATTTGGAGTAGAATAGAATGAAAATAAAATCAATAGAAGTCGTCAGCATCCAGTGTCCAAGCGCCACAAGCCTATCGGAAAGCCTGACCTACGCAGGTCGAAGTGGCCAATTTTTCCTTGACATGACTCTTGGAATTAGAATGAAGCCAAATTATCGAATTTGCAAGTTGTCGGGCCAAAGAATCCTATCAATCAACAGCCAGGAGGTCAAGAAGTTAAGCCATTCAAGTTCGCAAACCATTCAGCAGAGGGAAATTTTATCCACTCAACCTAAACTCACAACGCCACCAAAGGTAAGGAGAATTTCTATGTTTTCGCGAATTGGCACCCTTTTCCTCGCTTTTTTCCTGTTCATCACTCTTCTTTCCCTCAGTGATTGGCAGTTTCACTGACGGGGTTTCGACACCCGTTGTGCTCAGTTGGCAGTTGCTGTTCTTGGCTGATCACTTATCGATGATAGAAAAACAATTTTAGTTGCTGTATAATATTCCCAGAAATTCATAAGGATTATCAATGACACCTGAGCAACGCTACCTGTTTGATGTGTCAGGATACCTGCATCTGAAAGGCGTCTTGACTGGTAAAGAACTTCAGCATTGCCAGCAGAGGGCGGAAACGTGCATCCGCACCCCAGTTGACAAACTTCCGGCAGGAATGAGCAGCTCCTATCCCGGCACTGAAACTGGCGTCGGTGGAATCGGCAGCGGGTTTTCGTTCGATAAACCGTTGGAACGATTGCTCTTCCATCCGGCCACTTGGCCCATCATCAAAGAGTTGACCAATAGTAAACCCCGCTTCGATAGGGGGACGTTAGCAGTCAACACGCATATCACCACTCAGATGACACCGCTTCATTGTGCACGTGAAGATTTTGGCTGGCAAAGCACCCGCTATGAATATAAAAATGGGCGCATATTCTGTGACACATTCGTTATTTTCTTTTATTTAACTGATGTGTATCCAGGAGATGGTGGATTAATTGTCCTTCCCGGTTCACATAAAACAGAAGTTCAACGCCCTCAAAATTACTTTTTTCCGGATCTTAAAAACCCACAACCTGAGCAACACCCGGAAATTGTAAATATTACGCCCAAGGCTGGTGACGCGATTGTTATCTCTGAGCTGCTAACACATGGAGCGTTGATCTGGAAACCTACAGACCGGGAACGACGATTCTTGATTCTACGCTATAACCCCCAATACTTCTACTACCGGAATGGCATTCCGGATGAAGTCCTGCCCAGGCTGTCCGCGGAAACTAGAGAGCTAATCGCATTTGCCTCCTTTACGGAAACCAAGGATATCTGTAAACAAGAAGTAGTAGAGCTGTCATAGGCGGGTTCTCATCCAGTGGGTTCTAAACCGGCTTACAATTGCCTGTGGTGTGGTCCTTTCGGCCCTGGCCTTCAACCTATTTCAAGGTTCTCCAACAGGAGTAATGTTGGTAGTGGTCTTTGTTACATGTGAAATATCGATGAATTTATTCTTGCTAGCTTTCAGCAAAACCGCTGCAGGCATCTATAGAACCAGATTTCACACAGAAAAATCACTTTGAAAGTGACATCAAACTATTGCTAATTTGTGGTTACTCGAGATTCTGGGAGTGATCGGTAAAATAAAGCGCTTACCATTGAGATTGGTTTGGAAGCATAGGGCTATCGATTTCACCACTTGATTAGAAGCCAACATTGTGTCGAAGCGCTTAGGCCAGCACAACCAGAAATTCCTCCACTCTTATTTGCCATCTTGTAACGTGATGAGGAGGCGGAGTAGGGAATCGGAAATAAGGGGTTGGCTTTCCCAATCACTTGCCTGATGTAAATAGTAGCCACTCCGGTTAGGTTCTAATTACATCGGCATCCCGACTAGTTCATAGGAGTCAATGATGATTTCAACAAAAGAGACCCTTTCTAAAGAACAAGTCCGTCAGTACCATCAGCAAGGTTGGCTCGGTCCGTTCACCCTAATTTCGGAAGTTCAAATGGCAGAAGTTCGGCGCAGAATCAACCAGGAAATTCTGGAACCGGGGAGAATAGCCGAGTTACACGAAAAGGATTATTTTCATAACCGTCATCTGGATAATCGTTGTATCTACGAATTGCTGAGCCATCCGAATTTGGTCGAAAAGGCAGCCCGTATTTTAGGTGGTCATCTGGTATTGTGGCGAACCAATTTTCAGCTGAAGCCTCCCTTGGCTGAGCAAGACGATTGGGATACGGAGATACCCTGGCATCAAGACTGTGCCTATTACCAGCCTTCACCTAACGTTATTCTCTCGGCTTGGATTGCAGTTGATGAAGCAACTCGTGCTAGCGGTTGTATGCGTGTTTTGCCACGGAGCCATAAAAGACTTTATCCTCACATCCGGAGGCCTAGGGCTGAACGCTTCGGTCTTTTTGCTGATCCCTCAACATTTGATCCCAATAAGGCTGTTGATATTGAACTGAAACCAGGGCAGTTCGTTTTTTTAACGAGAGCATTCTTCACTCTTCCGTCGCTAATCGGTCCTCATCCCGTCGGTTAGGTATCACTCCCCGCATAACGGTGCCTTTCGTCGAGGTAGGCAACCGGGCAGAAATCGAAGTATTAATGCTCAAAGGTGAGGATTACATGGGGGATTACAGGGTGGTAGAACCACCGAAAGAGCCAGAATTATGAACACTTATGAAAGAGACGGGTATCAACTTATCCGACAAGCCATTCCACCGACTGATTTGCAACCGTTTCGCCGATGTATTCAGATGCAAGTCGGCAGCCATGCCCAGCAGCTGATGGAGGCAGGCAACATTGACGGACTCTATGAAGATTTGCCATTTGGCCACAGATTAGCAGCCCTACATGCGGACAATGAACTCCGCCTACGCTCCTGGAATCAGCCTGTTCTGAGCCCGGAACTTCATGCGCTGATCAACCATCCTGCTATCACCAATGTTCTGGAGCCCTACCTTGGGCCTAACATCAGCTTTAATGGTGACTATCACCTGCGCCCCAAAATGCCCAACAGCCAAGCAACAGCCTTTCCGTTTCATCAGGATAGCCAATATTATGGGAAGCTATCCCAACACGCCCATATTATCACCGTTTGGATTCCGCTGGTTGATGTGAATGAAGTTAACGGTTGTCTTTATGTGATTCCCGGCAGTCATCATTGGGAATTAATCGACAGTGCCCGCGATGAAAACCAAAACATGCGTTCCTTTGTTGATGTAGAAGAACGAGGAACACCTATTCCGTTGCCGATGAAGGTGGGCGATATGCTGATCTTCTCTAATATGACTTTTCATGGCAGCAAGGTCAATCAATCCGAGGCAGTGCGCTGGAGCGTAGATATCCGTTATTGTCGCAGCCGAGGCACCTATACCGCAACCGAGCTGGAACAAGCTGGTGANGATTTTATGTATGAAAAACTAATCAGAACAGCTGGCCGNATTCCAATGGTTGTGTGCGGACAAGGTGAAAAATGGTCATATGATGAATGGACGGCGGCACGTTTGGCCGCTAGCCAATAGACACCCGTTAGCGTCATAGTTGGTATTGAGAGCAAGCGCTTAGTGACAGACCCTAGTCTCTGAATTTGGTGGTGCTGCGCAACGCGCAAGATGGTGATTCTGAAGTAGTCTTCGTCTATTCTCTCATGCAACAAGCCTTTCGGGTTAAACAGCCTAGAGGACCTTTTTGTTCTGGCTATTTAGTCACGAATAATTATAGACCTCTTATTGATTTAGATACTTCAGTTATCTTTACAAGAATTGATGACTTTGATAAGATGGGAATAGCCTGAATTCATTGCAAGTAAAGGAGTCAAAATGAAAGATCTTTTCACACTTGAAAATAAGACAGCTTTAGTTACAGGTGGTTCGATNGGAATAGGTGCAATGATTGCCGAGGGATTTTTACATTTCGGTGCTAAGGTCTACATTGTATCTAGAAGAGAAGAAGCACTTAAAGCCAAACAATTTGAGCTTTCAAAGATCGGACCATGTGAGTATATCCAAGCTGATTTATCAAATCTATCAGGTATCGAAAAACTGNTTCAACAATTTAGCGAAAAAGAATCACAATTAGACATACTAGTTAATAATGCTGGTATTTCTGATGGAGGGAAAGAAGTAGACGANATAACAGAAGAAGATTGGGATTCAGTGATGAATCTCAATATCAAGACCATTTTTTTCATGACACAAAAGTTCTTACCCTTCCTTCGAGTTGGATCTTCACCAGAAACACCAAAAAATGTGATTAACATTGCNTCCATTGATGGTTGCGGAAAAATAAATTCATTTTATAATTTTGCATACGGAGTTAGCAAAGCAGGTGTGATTCAATTAGGNAAACATTTAGGAGATAGCTTGGCTTGGGAAGGAATACAGTTAAATACAATTTCCCCAGGAGACTTTCCAACAGATTTAAACACAATTGCCAGGGATCACNAGGGAGAAATGAAAGAATACATACCAGGGAAAAGGGTAGGAGAAAAAGAGAATCTAGCTGGAGCCGCNATATTCCTGGCCTCGAATGCGGGTAATTTTAGTGTTGGATCNAATATNGTAGTGGACGGAGGAGAAAGTGTACGGGGAGTACAAAGGGAGTTTTTTGCCAATATACGGCCAGGNTTTGTAGATTTAAACAAATAAGTAAAAGGGCAAAGAAATAAGTTAAACTCTGATCTAAGGCGGAATATACTGCCAGNATGCAAATAACGATACCAGCACGAGAATAATCCCCTAACTAGTCAGTCCCCTTGGATCGTTTCCTAGATCTTATGTGACGGATTCGAAATTTCTGTCTCTTCGATCTATACAAGAGGTATAATATTTCATACGTGGCGAGGATTAAGTGGCATCGGCAAATAGCACTAGCAGGCNGTTTCGAGGCCAACGGCTCGGNGGTATGATATGGCAGACAATGTTTGGGAATGGTATGCCAACTGGTCTGATAAAAACTATTACAAAAACTCGTNATCTAAAAACCTACTAGGGCCGAACCAAGGTGATGGCATGTAGTTGCAGGTAAACGGCTGGCGCAGGGGGCTCATCACAGTGGATGTGCGTGAAGAAGCATTCAAGATATCGAAAAAATTGGGTGCGGACTATAACTATCGATACGAAGCACGATACTCCATCTGGTGAAGTTTGGAAAACTGAAGCCCAACCCAGGCTACTCCTGCAATGCAGACCTCTGACAGCTCTGATTAACCGACATACCGATAGCACTGTAGAAATCTCGCTTCACCTAAACACTCAAGGCACTAGCAGCAAACAGCTGGATCTTCCCGATGCAGCTGTGACGGAGAGGTACTGATGTCTAATCCGGTAAGTGGTGACTAAAATCATAGTTGTTTCTTCTCCAAAGATAATATAACATGTGTTGTAAGCGCCGGTCATATGAAATACACATACGATTTTCAGAGAAAACAACTCAGTCAATGATTGCGGTCTCTGACTATTTCCGAAATTGGAAAGGGCGGAAAGATAATGAATAATACTTCGTTCATACCCGATACTTGGGCGGGGGTATTATTGGCAAATTGGCATCCGACGAAGATATTGCACCGTCCTTGGTCAGCCCAAATATAGATTAAGAGCATATAGTTTCTTCTCTTCGCCTTTTCTTTAAAAATGCGCTTTTAGACATCGGCTGAAACTTGATGTTTTGACCCTACCAGCATTCAAACGCATCAGATAATCAGTTATATCAAAATCCGTCCTGATACGATTTTGGAGGAGTGTGAATAGATTGAGCATCCATAAAACAACAGTTCCATCAGCAAATACGGGAGAGTTGGCATATACTCCTCCGGAACGGTTGGTAATAGATTTCACTAGCAGGGGATTGGTGGTCCTATCGCCAGAGAGTCTTGGTATTCCGTTGGACATCCATCACCGCATCTACCAGCAGGAGAAGCAAGCAGTCCAGGACCGGAAGCGAATTACACCTTCGCTGATCCCGGAGGTATTGGAAGTGATTAACTCACCTGGATTAGTTGCGGCTTGCAACCAATTGGTGGGTGAAAACTGGGCTATTGTTCCCTTNACCCATAACGCTTCCTTTACTAGCGGATCCAGAGACCAACATTGGCACAAGGACGACAACGGACCGTACAACAGCAGAAAACAGCGCCATCACCAGACGGTGCAAATCGAAATGCTTTACTACCCACAAGCGGTGCGAGAAGATATGGGCCCCACGGCGACCATTCCCTACTCGCATTATTGGACCTTTAATCACGAAGAAAATCACGACAACTTCGCTGGGGCCGATCACCTTGATTTCAACTACCAACTAAAAGGGATGGAATCCCAACCCATCAGTGGACCTGACTCCGAATACGATCTAGACGANATTGTGCACCGTCGCACGGCTCACGACGTACGGATGAGAGAAGCGGTATCCGAGCTCCAGTGGCCGTTGGTACGGCCGTTTGAGGCCGCGCCGTTACGGGCAGGTAGTATCGTTCTTTATTCTCACAATACGTTCCACCGCGGCAATCATCGCCGTGACGATTGGCGCACTTGGCAGGAGAACCCACGTTTCATGTGGCGTTTCTGGCTCTATCGCACNACCGAACCCGACGATTCAACCATCGATGACTCATCATCTGGCGAAATTGATTGGAACAACCTGGGAATGGATCCGCTCACCAACACTGATCTGACCCAAGTTGGTAATGATGTTACCTTTGTCTGGCGCTATCACTACCACTGGGCTCGGACGGGGAATACTCCATCTCAGCCGACCAGACAGCAGGCTTTGTCAGCCGATGCGCGAGAGCAAGAAGCCGAGAAGTTAGCTGAGCAGTTGCGCCTGAAGGAGAACTCAGCGGAGCCGGCACGAATCGGCGCCGCTTACCGACTGGCTGCTATCGGCGATGCGAAANTGGCAGTCAGAATTCTGNGGCAGGNGCTTTACGACGAGCGCGAGAATGTACGGCGAGCCGCTACCTATGGCCTAATTGCTGTCGGCCAGGATGCTACCGAGACTTTTATCGAGGCCGCCAATTCACCGCTGAAATGGGTGCGCAAAGCTGGTGTGTATGGTCTAGGAGATGCCAGTTNTCTGAGCGAAGAGGTGCTGAAAACAGTGGTAAGGCGATTAGAGTCCGATCCATCTGTCTATGTCCGTTCCGTAGCAGCCGGGACACTGGGTTGTTTGGGACGTCGAGCAGTGGCTACTAATGTTGGTAGTTCGCTGATTCCGGCTTGCCTGCAAGCATTGGTCGCCAGCCTGGAACGCGAAGAAAACCGATTGTCTATGGACCGGGCACAACAGCGGAGCATTAAGTTTGTAAGGCCTACCGACGACTGCGACGTTTGTGAGGGGGGTGGAGTCGATTTCGGTCTGGACCGTTTTCAGCCGGTTCGGTCTGCAGTGCGGGAAAANGTATTGTGGTCGACAGTGATTCTGTGTTCGCACGGGTCTGCCGTTACCGGATCAGCGCTGGAACCAACCATACAGGCATTGAAAGCGGTGATCCAACAGGACTCGAACGTTATCTGCGTTGGGTATGCGATGGATGCGTTGAGTCGTTTGGCTAACTTGGGAGCAGAGCAAACAACAGTTTCACCCGCCATCAGACAACTCCAGACTGATCTTTTGTCCATACTGGGGGAGTGTCCGGTGCAAAGTTGGGAAGCTCTCGTGCGCGGAGGATTCAGTTCACAAGCCCTATCCCGGTTTGATCGNCCCGGTTGAGGNNGCATCATCCAGCTCAATATNTAACGGCCGCAAAGGNGAATTGGTACGGCAAATCGACTTCGGCGGGAGAGAAGCTGTCTACTACGCCAATTCCAGTCAGGCGGTTTGCTAGGATGAACGCAACACAAATGGCGAGTTGTGTGTTCTCAAGGACCTGTTTCTACCAGATTTAGGCTGGCGATTATACACAANACCAGAAAGATGGTGGTTTTAAAATAGTCGATTTAAGCGACTAAGTGCTCCATTATACCCGTGCAATCTTGACCTCTTCCAGCGNGCTCTGCGGGACCTGTACGCGAGGATTAAGCGTTTTACGACCAAACCTGTAGATTGAGCAGGATACCCAGGTAGTCTTCTTTCTGGTTCAGTAAGCCGAGAAAGGCCTCTTCGGCCCGGGGGCTGGCAAGGTGTGGGTCAATAAGAGGGTCAACCTATAATCGACCGCTATCGATAAATTCCAACATCAATCGTTGGGGATCAACTTCACCATATTGAGCGACATCGGTTTGGCGACTGGCGTGGGNACCGATTAGCGAAACGCCGGTTCGATGCAGGTCGAAGTAGAGGTCGATCTCGGCGCTNCCCTGGGNCTACCGAGCAGGATTACTCCACCCAACTAAGCAGCAGCTTTTNAGGCNGCAGTGCCACTTGTGGGTCTCCGGTNGCTTCAACNACTACTGGCAAACCCGTATCGCCAGTCAGGTGTTTGATCTGGTCTGTGACTTCTGTTTGTGTGAAATTGATCTGAGTATCGATCCACATTGGGCCGAGATCGCCAACCGACTGGAATCAGATCGATNCCGATGACCTGCCAGGCCTCCACGACCAACCCCTGGTCGAAGACGACGACTATTTGCCCCAGACGGATGTTTGACAACCGCGCTGAGGTTAAGGCAACCTGCGCCATCGACGCAAAAGGAACACGCTGAATTGTCGTGGTATCGGCTACTTTCTCCCAGCGGGATGGTNCGGCGTGTGANNCANGNCGGGTTCGGGCGANAACCAGACCACCNGCCTGCAGANCTACTACTTCTGNCCTCACATCGATNGNTCGTTCNACTGTTGCGTATCCGGGNNGAAACGGATAGCTNGCATAGCNGAAATCCGGCCTCGANAACCCAACGTGNGNTTGCGTAAACATGGCTAATTCGGTGCCGGGGCTNATCAGTCTGAAAAGGTTTCCGATCAGGATCTAATTGGGCTGTAGTGCCTCTGGCAGATCGAAATCTTCAACCCCAACTTGCATTTTATCTGGGAAGAATAGGCCTTTTGCCTGCATCCGTTTATCCTCAATTGTAAGAACTCTGCCGATAGCACAACGGCCCAATCAGTTGGAAAAGAAACCAGGTG
>PACG01000120.1 GCA_002699335.1 Candidatus Poribacteria bacterium | reverse complement strand
CTGTAGCTGATCCGAAGACCAACCGACAAGTCCACAGACATAAAGATGACCGTCTTTCGAGTTGAATCGTCCCCGCATTGTGCCAGTTGGAATACGAATACCGAGTTCAGTCACCGCTGCCTGAAATGTGTCTCCGACCCGTTGTTGAAGTACCGAGAAAATCTTGCCGTTTCCGTAGCTCAGGTGAAGTAAACTGTCCTCAAGTGTGCCCCAAAATCCGCTAGGAATCCACAATGGCTCCGCCGGTGACCGATCAACTTCCGGATGCAGCCAACAGAGGGGTGGGATATACTTTTCCAGTGTATTATCTGATGTCCATCCCCAGACGTTTCCGTGAAACTCACCCGGTTTGATCCGATTCAGTCGATTGGCCGGCATCCAATGCCCTTCTTGATCAGTACCATAGAAAACTGGCCCCGGTTCGATCCCAAGGCCGTTCGAGGCGCGAAATCCGTAGGCAACTACCTCCGAGGTACGACCACTGGGGGAAACGCGAATCAGCGTTCCATGGTGTGGATGGGTGGCACGCAGCGCATGCCGAGCCGCCTTCATGTAGTAAAAATTACCTGTGGCGTCGATTTGTAGGTCCATACAGGGCTCATGAAAATGCTCTGTATTGTAGGTGTCATTGTTGAAGTTTTGGTAGAAATCAGTCTCACCATCTCCGTTTAGGTCAACGAGCCGGGTAATCTGGTCACGACCAACTACGTAGATCTGGTCATCAACAATTTTCAGGCCCAGTGGCTGATTCAAACCTGTAGCCACGCGTTGCCAGACAAGATGGTCAAGGTCTTCGTCCAAACCAGAAACTGTCCACACGTCACCACTCCAGGTGGAAATGGCTGCACCAGAACCATCTGAGAAGAAATCGAACCCACCAAAGCGTAGCCACGACGACCACGGATTCTGATTGGGAGCGTCAATCCGATCAATAGCAAACGGTTGATTCACTTCAAGGCCACCATGTTGAACGTACCGGGCAAATTCGTGGAGTTCCTCTGATACGCCTGTCCACTTGAGAATTTTGACCTGCACCCCTTTCTCTAAATGAAGCGAGACCTTTTCGTTCTCCACCGACCAAGCCGCCTCAGCCATCGGGTATTCACTTTCCGTTTCTATCACCGCAAAAGCAACCACTAATGGACGCTGAATCCGTTCGAAAAGCGTAGTAGTTTCTTGAGCGGTCAATGCGCGGTCATAAATCCGCAATCCATCCATCTTGCCGCTGAACCACGGCATCTCTTCTGGGAAATTATCAGCGGTAAATCCGAGCCTTAGTACATCTCCATCCAGAGGTTGGTCTGGTTTAAGACGCTGATTGCCAGCCCTTTCACCATCAATAAAAATAGCCGCCTCACCCAGTTGATGTTGCCATGTCAGCACAATATGATGCCACCGTCCATCGTTAACACGAACTTCGCTCTCAACCACCCCTATCCAGCCCACATCGAAGGCTAGATGGCCGTTGCGGATGAAGAGAGTCTTACCATTGGGAACCCATTCCTCACCTTGGAGTGTTTCCGATAGGATTGTTCCTGCCCCATTAGTTGACACCCAGACAGCAATGGTTAGATCGGTTGAATCAAAGTCGAGTTGGTTGTCATCATGAATGAAGGCCTGATCATTACCGTCAAACTCAACACATCTACCATGATACCCCCGCCGCCAAGTTGCACCGTCGAGTTCGATAACCAGCTTGTCAGAAATACGATTTGCCGGCAAGTTGCCAATACCTTCATCGAACTGCCACCATCCGATAAGTTTATCATCCTCAATTTCCTCATTGATAACTAGAGAGGTGTCTGGTGGGTTCAGGACAGCAATATGCCCTGCCACGTTAGCCTTATCTGACCAAGAGCGTAGGTCGGTGGCGGCAATCGCAGCACGATACCCCGACCGTTCCGCACTCCAGTCTGCCAGTTCCTCTGATTGATCGGAAACCTCAATGGTTTCAACAGTTATAAGCCTCTGGGTATCTAGAACTCCTCGCGTAACTAGTTTGTCCGACCAGCTTGCAGTTCCTCCATTAGTGAATCTATTGAGAGGTTCAGGCATCGGTGACGATTGGCGGAATGCCTGCCAGGTTTCTAAGTTGATCTCACCATCGAATGGTACAATCAAAATTTTGGCCACTATCGGTTGATCTGATGGGCCAATATGGAGAAGTATTTCCTTTTCCTGATTTGAGAATTGCAAACTCACGTTGGCCGGCGGAATTCCGACGAATTCAGCCAGGATTCCTTCCTTTTCTGTTTCAGATTCTATCTCAAGGTGTAGGTATTGTTTTCTTGATGGCTGGACGCCTTGAACATTTCTATCTGGGCGTGTAATCAGACGAATGACATGGTCAGATTCAGATGGACCGAGATGAAATGTCCGCGTAAAAGCCAACCAATTTCCATCCTGTTCTAACCCCGGCATTTCCAGAATTTTACGGTCACCGATTGTATAAGACAAGATAACACGACCATGATGGAGATACAGACCTCTCCATTGGGCCCAATCTTTGGGGAGCGGACCAAAAAGTCTGTCACGCGGGTCTTCCAAATGGCGATCGCTGCCGCATCCTGGTTTCATCGGATTTGACCAAATAACGTCGCCCACAATTGATGGGTAGGTACCGTGAATGCCGTTATACACCACCCCTTCAAAGTCAATAAATCCGTTTATCCACCCAGCACCATAACGCAAGAGATCAGTATCGAAAACGACGGCTCCGTCATTTATGTCTTCAGTCAACGGAATCACAATTCCTTTATGAACGGTGTTGTTATCCCCAACTGAAATTGACGTTGATAAAAATGGACCGTAGTTCATGTCAAGCCACGGCCCTTCATCAGGTGGCCATTCATCTTCCAATTCCATCTCAATCGGCTCCCAGTCTGGTAATAATTGGGCTGGTGATTCGCGCCCCAACGCCCAATGGATACCATTGATCACCAACTGTCGAAAATTGGGGTTATCGAAATCGGCGGGGTGTCCCATTGTCGTGGTAAAAACCCTTCCACCACCAGAGTGGGTATGGGTCCAAGCGATCGGATTGAAGGTCTCTTCATCACCACGAGAACCATCGGCAAAAACAGGGCAACCATAGACCAAGATATTGGCACTCTTGGGGGGNNANTCGGGACGCACATGATANGTCCAGGAGCGAACGTGGAATTCGGTCGAAACGCCGTTCAGAATTGGATGCTGGCCGACAGTTTTTGCATCCGTGCTTGTNTCGTGACCGTAGTGGTAAATCCATGGTGCTCCTAATTCCCGAGCTCCAAAATTATTCCACTGCTTCGCACGCGGNTCTTGGCCCTCATAGGCAAAAGCATGAGTTGTGGTTCGAAAGGCGACAATCGGTCTCCCGCTTTCAATATAGNCTTGTATTTTGGCTAGCTGCGCCTCGGGTAACTGACGAAAGCGGAGGTACAAGATGACNAGGTCGGCACTACNCAGCGNATCTAATNCTTCAATTGACGTTTTCTGCTCGCCTTCAAGTTGACTATCTATCAGCACAGTGGTCTGAAAATCGTAATTACTCGATAAGACCTGTGCTAATGCCGGCATTGTCATCTCCGAACCATATTCAGCCTCACCGACGACAAATACGGTGTGGGGTCGGTCTCCCGATTTAGCAACAACTGGCCACACGAATAGAACCGTAAAAAGTAGGGCAATTAATTTCACAGACCTGTTAAGCATACTTTTTTGCATTGTCCATTTAGAGTGAGGTGTAAAACGTAACACCAGTTAATTAAACTATGGCAAGTGCCAAAGAGGATTATTTGAACCTTGGCTTTAGGTTGGCTAAGATTTACTCAAAAGCAGATTTGGGAACGGCCCTATCAACAATCAAGCCAAACTGAGGATCTCGAGTTAGGAAGGTAAGTTTAATCCGCTTCAGCTACGCCATGGTTTGGGAAGAAAATGAAGACGGTCAGGCATCAGTCATGTAAGAATTTCATGACAGTCTAGTTTTTCTGTCCTCGTTATTCTTGACCAGAAAGCCAACCCCTGTCGAGTTGGTATTAATCCGCACGGTAATGCTGAAATCCGCACTTCCCGTTTCGGTAATTGTGTCAAGGTGGGAGAAATCCTATGACATAATATGATGGTTGTCAAGTACAGAATCATTATGACCTTAGCCAATGAAACTGCTAACTACTGACCACAAAAGGGCGAGGTACCGAGGTTTGTGGGGGTTGTTTTTCTATGTTTGATTCGGTGTGAGATAGGAGAAGAAAGAAACTAATGGAGAGAAGGAAAAGGCTAAGGGCAGCTGATACCCGCCTGATTACCCCCTACACGATATGTTCCAGATACGAGTTTCAAACTTTTAGCAGAGGTAAGGATTCAGGTTAACCGAGTTATTCAGGAATGGACCTCTACTGCAATTGTGTCAGTCTGAAAACACCTTTTTATTGCCCTTTAATTATACTAAGTGTGACAATAATAGTGCAGATTCTGTATCAGTGAGAAAGCTCAACCACAAACTATCACTTCAGAGAGGTAATCGCTATGTTTTTTGATTCATTACCATCCCATTTGGATCCGGTGATCAACCGACTTCTAGCTCCCGAAGAGGAGATGCTTTTGACTGCCAATTCAGATATGACGGAAGATGGTAAATTTGATGAGCGTTGGCTGGTGGTGACAAATCAGCGGATTTTGACATTTTTTCCGAACGAGGATGGTCGAAACCCATTGATGGAATTACCTCTTAAAGAAATCAAAGAGGCAAAAACGGAGGCGCTTGTCGGCGGAGGATACATCGAGATTTCTACTGATAAGAAATCCATTTCAATCCTTCACTTTTCCAATTCACTCGCGGATAAGTTTTCCGAAATCGTACGTGGGATTCAGCAACTCTCCAAAGGGGAAAAACTCAGACTATCAACAGACCGTCCCAAAAACCGTTGTGACAAATGTGGGAGACGGTTGCCGGAAAAGGATGGCATCTGCCCCGCGTGTATTAAACGAAGCACCGTATTTTTACGCATTATGTCTTTTCTTAAACCTTATTGGAAATCTGTAGCCATGATGGTTGTAGTAACGCTTGTGGGCACCCTTGTCAATCTACTCCCGCCTTTCATCACGAAACATATTATGGATGACGCTATTGTTCCCATAGGAGGAGTTGTGCTTGCGACTTCGCAACGGTTGACAACACTCGTGTGGCTTGTGCTAGTCCTGTTAGGTGTGCGAATTTTAGCTTCGCTCAGTGAGGTTAGCCATGGCAGATTAGCCGCATCGATTGGCAATCAGGTCACAGCGGACATCCGAGCAGCTGTCTTTCGGTGTGTCGAGCGCTTGTCCCTCGTATTTCATAGCAAACGAGAAACAGGCGCAATCCTCTCCCGTGTGAGTCGGGATACGGAGAGGTTGCAAGATTTCCTCATTGAAGGGCTTCCCTATATTATCATTGAAATCCTGACGATGACGGGCATCTTAGCATTCCTATTTTACATGAGTTGGGAATTGACCCTCTGGGTGCTCATTCCCACACCGATCCTTGTCATTGGGGGTCATTGGTTTTGGAAGAAAATGCGCCCGATGTGGAAACGCGCATGGGGCAAGTTTGAGAAATTGCATGCGCACATAAACGAGAACTTGTCGGGTATTCGCGTGGTTAAAGCATTCGCTCAAGAAGATGGGGAAATCGTCAAATTTAATCGCCACAACCACGCGGCAATGATCGCGGGGATACAAGCAGACCGCATAGAACCCGGTTTCTGGGCGGCGATGAACTTCGCTGGCAGTATTGGTATGCTCCTTCTCTGGTTGCTCGGTGGCACCCACGTCATCCGGGAGGAAATTTCGCTCGGAACTTTGATCGCTTTCCAAGGTTATATGTGGATGTTATATGGACCACTCGAGTGGTTATCTCAGGTCAACCAGTGGATGACACGAGCGTTTACTAGCGCTGAACGAATCTTCGAACTCATGGACACTGTTCCGGAATCTTACGATTCGGGGAACGCCATCCCACTGCCGGAAATGAAGGGCAACGTTGAATTCAAAGATGTCGAATTTGGCTACGACAAAAGTAAGCCGGTGCTTAAGGGCGTGAACTTGACAGTCGAGCCGGGTGAGATGGTCGGATTGGTCGGCAAGTCCGGGGCAGGCAAAACGACAATGATTAATCTGGTTTGCCGTTTTTTTGAAGTGGACAACGGCGTGCTGAAGATTGATAGTATTGACATCAAAAAGATTCGGCTGGAAGATCTGCGTGGAAAGATCGGTATCGTATTGCAGGAGTCCTTTCTATTCAACGGTAGCATCATGGAAAATATCGCCTACGCCAAGCCGGAGGCAACATTCGAAGAAATCATGGAGGCGGCGAAGATTGCGAATGCGCACCACTTTATTTTGGCAAAACCGGATGGATACGATACTATCGTCGGTGAACGTGGTAATAAGCTATCCGGCGGGGAAAAGCAGCGTATTTCAATTGCGCGGGCAATTCTGCATGACCCTCAAATCCTAATTTTGGATGAAGCCACCTCCTCAGTAGACATTGAAACGGAAAAGCAAATTCAGGAAGCGATCAGCAGGCTGGTCAAAGGACGCACAACCTTCGCCATCGCACACCGTCTCTCAACGCTGCGGAATGCCGATCGGTTGGTTGTGCTGGATGAAGGTAAAATCATCGAAATCGGCAACCACGCAGAATTGATGGAAAAGAAGGGGATATTCTATAATCTAGTACAAACATATCAGGATATCTCAAAAGCAGTTGCATATACAAAGTGAGGACAAATTGAAACCCGATAATGAGGGATTGGCAAAGACAGGGTATGACAAAACCGATTGATTTGAAATCCATACGTCTCTTCTATCATCCTGACGGAAAGCCGAGGTTGATCATCAAGGATGATAGATGCTATCTATCGGTGAAAGCTGTCTTTTCAGCGCCGCTGTCGCACCCGAATGTATATATTTCGCTTATTGACGACAAGGGCCAGGAGATTTGCATGATTACTTCCCTTGATGACCTTGATGAGGTTACAGGTGAGGTAATTCAAAAGGAGCTCAGCAAACGATACCTCAGTGCCATCATTCACAAAATCGACGAGGTTCGCAGTGAGTTCGGGGTTTCCTATTGGAATGTCCAGACAGACCGGGGATGGCGAGAATTCGTCGTCGAGGAAAACCCGAATCAGTTCATCTGGTTGAGCGAGAGGCGTGTGTTGATACTTGACGTGGACGGTAACCGCTTTGAGATCCCGGATTATACGCAACTGGATGCGGATAGCGCGAAGATGATGGTACATCTCACGTAAAGAGAAGACAAGGAAAAAGGGCCCCAACTATTGTGTCGGCGCTCCGACGCCCGTACACGAGTTATCTTTTGCCCGGGTTTCAATGACAAGTCGACTACCAATCCAACACTTCATATTTTTCTTTTTCCTTGGCTTTTAGTTGTCGCCTGAATGTACTTTTTTATTAGCAAAACTAATCCGCATGGGACTCCAACTATAAAGCCAAGCAGTTGGATCATATTTCTGCCGATTTGGAAAAACTGATCAAACTTGATAATAATGTGATCCTTACCGTTCATTACTGCTTGCTTTTTCATTTTACACAACAAGGTATAGAAAGCGTCAGCGACAATGAAAAGTAGTTGGGCAAAAAAGAGGCAAGAAATCTAGAAACCAGTGAACCTGTTTTGTGCTATACTTGCTAGCTATCGACTTGAAGGAGAGTATCAATTTGGTAGACTAGGAGAATTTTAATCGGAATGTCGCAACCATACGAAACTACACGCATAATGCCCTAAGACAAATAGATCCATCTAACCCTAAAATTAAAGAAGCGATCGAAGCGTATGTGCAAAATTCTGGAGTTTCACCAACCTCATTGACACCATAATTCTGGCAAAGATCTAGTCGACACCTGTAAAACACTAGATNCAGTACNAATTTAATACCACAGGAAGGAAGAGTATTAATACATTGGATTATAAAGATCAGAGATTTCACGGCTACCTTATTATATTACTATTAGGTAGCTGTGAAAACGCTAGATAAGGGAAAAGTAAGACTTGGGAAATCAACTGCTAAACCATTTGATACCAAGGGGAAGATTAGGAATTTGGACAATTGGAAAGAACATTATCAAATGGAAGCAATCAAAAACGAATTTGAACAATCGGGTATTATCCGCTTGAATAACTTCTTTCCACCTAACATCATCTTTCCAGTTCAAGAGCGTATTTATGAGTCTTTTGAAAAGCGGGGTATTAGAAAAAACGGCAAGTGGCAATATAACGACAATAATTTTTTGGATTTGCCTGAATCAGAGGAAAAACTTATCAGAAGAGAGTTAAAGAAAAGAAAAGAATTGCGATCATTCGATAATGATAACTTGCTAAATTTGGTATCTATGATTTCTGACAATAGAATTACTTCCACTGAAGGTGAGCAGAAAGGTCCTTGGCAAATCTTAATTACTCTGCCAAATACGACTAAATGGGTCGTACCATACTTGATGTGGCATCTCGATTTCCCCCGCCTACCTAACAACCAACTGCCTGGTGTGCAAATGTTTACTTTCCTGGATTCAGTGAAACCCCAAGGAGGAGGAACACTAGTAGTTTCAGGTTCACATCAGCTTTTAAATAACCAACGGTTTATTTCCTCGAAAGAAGTAAAAAAGACTCTGAAACGGGAGGAAAAGTATTTCACTAGGCTTTTCTCTAGCCAGGTTGAAAATCGAGAAAAACTGTTGTTGGAAAATGGCAAGGCAAGTGATGTTAATTTGCGGATTATTGAGTTAACAGGAGAACCAGGTGACCTATATTTAGCAGACTTGCGATTACTACATACAGTTGCTCCAAATGCATCGAACATACCAAGGTTGATGTTAACCAATCGTTTTTTCTGCGAAGATTCTATGAATCTGTGGAGGCAAAATATATCTGCAAAGTGCTAGGAAACTGCCAATTTAGTGTTAATCCCTGCTTCAGCGAAACAAACACTAATCCTGGCAGGTGACATCCCATTCAAGCAGAGAATACGCACTATCTAGCAGTAATCTTGTTAGTTATTCAAGATCTAGTTGCTAATCTAATATAGTCTAAAGAGTCTCGTTTGGAATCTCTATTGGCTGATGGATTTCCTGCCAAGTCTATGTTGGTTATGCTGATGCTAAAGTTCGCATTAATTTAATATAGTAATTAACTAACGAAGAATAAATTTTGAATCGACTTATCTACGACATTAAAGCCTGTTCAATCACTTATTAATGATCTGTTTTAATTTGACTCCAGATAGTAGCCAATTTACTGTTTTTTTCTACCGTTAATGGTTTCATCAATGCAGAAACCTCGTTTGTGCTCAGTGGTACATCCAAGTAAACCACTTCATCAACAATACCTTCGAAGTAATCAACCGCTGCATCATTGGAAAACCCGACCCAAACCCTTTTTTGCCAATCAAAATCAGAATGATCATAGTCATGCGTGCCAACTTTAGAGCCATCAACATAGGCTATTTGACCTTTCTTATCTTGAACTACTAAAGCAATATGATGCCATTTCCCATCTGATACTTTTTTATCTGTTGCCCAAGCTGGCCCTCTCCAGGTTCTAAAATTGATCTTCCCATCTTTCAAAAAAAGTGACGGTCATGTCCACCTTCACCTGCAGCTTTATCTAGAACAGAATAGATGCCAACATCCCCTTGATCAGTTTTAATCCACACTCCCATAGTGAAATTCTTTTCTGGCACATCTACCATTACTTCCACATGAGCTTTGGTACCATCAAATTCGACAGCACCTCCAGTATGACCCTTGTCTGTCCATTTGGCACCACCTTTCAACTCACCCCTATTGCCATTTCCACTTTCATCCTTGCCAGGATTACTTTTGTCGTCAAAAGATAGATTAAATACATGAGGAAGGGCGGAAACTCCTGCTTTGGCCACTAAACCAAATGACGTTACCAAACTGGCAATTAATAGGCTCGTCATTAAATATTTCATAAACTGAAACTCCTATGTCTATTGCGACATGGGATGATTTCCATGCCACAATGAAAAAAATAAAGTGTAGATAACATTAACAATCTGCTACCAATCAAGGACGTATGATACATGCTGTATTATATTTTTTCAAGTTCCTACCAGTCCTGCTACCGTCTTCGCAAATGGGGTTGGCAAGTTCGAGATGCTGTTTCCGATAAGCGCTGAGGATTAGCTGCGAACTGGTCTATCGCTTGGACGACTATCAAGAGAAGAATAGAAAGTAAGTCGACCATGGACAGAACCAGAAGCTACAACAACCAGCAACTGTAATAGACCAATACGTTTCATTTCAATAACTCCTATTCTCAGATTTCAAAGTGGATCATAATTGCAGTCAAAGCTATTAAGTACAAGCAGGAATTGGGCAATGTCTATCATATCAAAACGCCACATTCTTGTAAAATCCAATTCGGTGAGCAGAAAACCTGATATTTCTGTTGATCATTCCATTCTACCTTAAATCAGCTATTCTGTATTGACATGGAACACCCAGAATCCAATTTAAGGTGAAAAGATCTATAAATTTCTATATCTTTGGAACTCGTTTTCAGAAATCAGGGTTCAGGTACTAGAGAATATGGGGTGGTTGGATTTAATAATAAAATTGATTAGACGTTCTGTTTATTCTATGCTCTGAATGAACCTGTAGCAACCAACATCATCTTAAAAAACTAAGAATGGTGAAAACACTAATCGCTATTCTCATTTAATACCATAGAGGGGGAATTGTTAAGTATGATGAGATTTAAAAAGAGGAGTGTTTTCATGGCTACCTAATAATAAATACTATAAGGTGGACGTGAAATCACTAAAGTAGGATTGATGACTTAAATCACCAATCCTAAGATGTAAAAGGTTGGTTGGTTTTTAGGATCTTGAAGACCAACTACTTTAGAATCACCATCTTTCGTGTTTCTGTATAATCTCCTGCTTGAATCTGATAGAAGTAAGTTCCCGAAGATACAAACTCTCCATCTTCAGTCCTAACCATTCCAATAGATTGCCTTGTTAGATTCCACATAATTCCCTGCGGGTATATGGCCTAACTCTATCATTCTAATTTGCTTACCAGTTATATTGTTTGTTCCGATTGGGTACGAATCATTCATCAAGGCCTCAAAGCCCATACTCACTTCGACAAGTGTCGCAGGCTTGCGCTAAACGAACAGTTGTACCAATTTGGATTTCGCTGTCGTAGAGGTAATCCACCTCAGTAGAGGAGTCACCACACCAATCACATTTACCTTGAAAGTAGTTACTTCGTTTACCAAGGAGATCATGCTTCTTGTCTTCAATATTTTGCTTTTGGGATTGGGCATTTCTAACAATAGACTTTGCATTCTGCCTCAACTTTGGATTCACTTCAGTTTTCGAGATTTCCACCATTAGAGGATATCGCTTGGGGGCATTTGGCCGACCACCATGATTTTCTTCTAATGTATGCCAAGCGGCTTGGCGGACTTTCAAATCAATGTCCTGAAGTCCGCTGTAGAGGGCATCCCAAGCGGCATCAACTCGTTTACGGACGTGGCAGGGACACAGGTTTTTCATGGCTTCTAGACGCTCTTTGGGATCTTCGGAATTGGCCATTGCCAAATAAGAAGTTAATTCATTACCTCGTAGGCGACGCTCACCTCTTCCAAACTGTCGTCGCTGAAGTCCATTTTTAATAGGTTTTCGTGGCATATCTTCCACCTGAAATTCGCAACTTAGGTGATTATTTTTCTCATCTTTTTACGTTTCTGCGTCCGTGTCCACGGCTTTCAAATCATTATCTAGCGTGGATCGTTAGATATTATTTGTTGATTTACTATTGAGTTATTTGATTCTCTAACAGCGGCCAAAGTCATTAGATTTTCCTCAGCCTCGGTCTCTTGCGCATCATTCGACGTATCAATCTGAAGTGTTCTGATGCAAGCATTCGGATCATCACAGTTAAAAGTATATTCACGCCCTGTTTTCAGAATCAGATGAATACCTGAGCCATTCCCTATGATATAACCTATATGCTTCAGGGATTTCAGACGTCAGCCCTGACCTCTCCATTGTATCCATCTAATGGTGGTTTCTTCAATTTGGTTAATGTCGGCCAAGTTTATCCTAACTCCCCATAAAGAATATCCAAATCTCAATTGTTCATGATCGGCAAATACGAAATAGAAGCGAAAGGCATAAGAAAGTAAGGAAAAAATAATGATAGGAGGTAGAAAACTTAACCAAATCCAGACACCGTTGGTTATAAAGATAAAAACGTGCAAAGCTGTATTGAAAATGATTAGAGCTAGGAAAACCCAAATGAACCGTGGAGTATATTTCTGATAGTACATAGTTTTCTATTAGCCATAACTAATGGATCCAACATCCTATCAATAAAAGCTATTTTGATCAAATCTAACAGAAAAGACAACAATAAGGAAGAAAGAGACTAGTGAAGAAAAAGGGTACCAACAGGTGCTGATACCCGCCTGATTACCCCGTAGGGGAGCCGAACTCCGTCCTGGAAAAATTCAACTATCTCCATACTTGGCATTATGACCCA
>PACG01000119.1 GCA_002699335.1 Candidatus Poribacteria bacterium | reverse complement strand
TTATGGTACTGGGAATGATCAACAACTTTCCCGCCCTCTATTTTATCAAAAGACAAAAATAAAATCGTCGATTTCTCCAGATTCTTTGCTTGAATGAATGGTGTGATGATTATAAAAAAGACAAGGAACATTATAGATGATTTAAACATTAAATTTCCTCCATCAGCTTTTTATGCTTGCCCATGTTGGCACCAGTTTCTAAGCAGCAATTTAGCACCAGAATACGGCTCCAGCCCCGGACTTCGTTTACATACATTCTCCTACACATCCATTGTTAAGATAAACCCATTAGTATGACAATTGTTAAGTCAATGTCAACACATTACTCTTGCTTAATTAAGCCCCAAGTCGAAGTCAGTTTTTGCTGTGGATCGACCCCCAGTAGCTTGAGCTTGCTGGCGTTCATCTGTTCCTTGACCTCTTTGGCACTTAGCACACGGTGCCAAATTCTAACTTCGTCGATAGTACCTACAAATTCACGTGAACCTTCGTGGGTCTTACCTACAAATACGTTTTGCTTATCGTTCTTGCCCGGCAGGGCATTTTTCCCAGGTGATGTGCCGGCTGGTTCCCCGTTGATGTAGTAGATATGAGAGTTTTTGTCTTGGCCTTTGCCGGGTTCACTACCTGTGTGTTGTGCCACCACATGTTGCCACTTTTTCAGTGCCACCGTTTTGTTGGAAAGTGATCCACCCATAGAACTAAAGTGGAGGGCACCACCACCATCGCTAGTGGTGTAAAAACTGTAGGATCGTGGCCCATTACTTTTGGCCAAAATGCCTGCCCACTGCGCGGTCCCCCCTCCCTTATGTGACTCGGCGTTGATCCAGGCCATAACTGTCACTGCTTTGGTTACACAGAGACTGTCGTCATGCGGTACGGTTATCCAGTCAGTTTTACCGTTCAATTGCAAGGCCTTACCAAATTTTCCATCGACGAGTTTTGGTTTGCCCGAGATTTCTCCATGATTCTCATGAGTGGAATGGTCTTCTACCTTCTTTCCGTCCAGTTCATCGAATGATAGATACAGGATCATCGTTTTATCCAGATCTTTGGCTGCATCTGCAAAGATGATTACCATTAGCAACAAGAACGTATATATGAGCAAATGTTTCATTATTCAAATTCCTTACATTCAAAAAAAAATGCGACCTCTATGAGATCGCATTTGAATCAGTTTAAGTCGATTATTGAAATTTCAGCTTACCCCAAGTGGTCGCGACCTTACCTCCAGGTTCAACAGCAACCTGGTTCTTGCCGATGTTCATATGATGTGTAACCTCTTTGGCACTCAGTATTCGGTTCCAAATTCGCACTTCGTCGATGATCCCTTCGAATTCACGACTACTCTCGTGGCTTTTGGCAATCACCACATTGGCAGTGTCTTTTTTACCAGGTAACGCAGCTTTACCGTCGAATTCGCCCGCCGGTTCACCATTGACATAATAGATGTGGGATTTGCCCGTATGTTGGGCCACCACATGCTGCCACTCGTTCAGTGCCACTTTCAGCCCACTGGTCGAACCTCCCATTGAACTAAAGTGCAACGCACCACCACCACCAGTTGTAGCGTAGAAACTGTAAGATCTAGGATTATTGCTCTTGGTCACAATCCCTGCCCATTGCGCTTTACTGGCGCCGCCGGTAAGCCGTTTGGCTTTGATCCAGGCCATCACTGTTACTGCTGTATCAACGGTCAGGATGTCTGCATGAGGAACCTCTACCCAATTACTGGTACCGTTGAATTCTAACGCCTTACCGAATTTACCTGCCACCCACTTGGGACCACCTTTCAGTTCACCGTGATTGCCATAGCGGGATACGTCTCCGGCTTTGTTTCCACTTCCTTCGTCAAAAGGCAAATAAAGGATGAGCGACGGCTCCGGACCACCAGTCGACTTGGCTTGGGCCACATGAACCAGTGGTGTCACAATTAGTAGTGTTGCTAAGACCACAATGATAAATTTAACAAACTTCATACACTCTCCCACACATACATTGTTAATGATAATCCNAATTATATGACAACCTTAAATCAATGTCAACACATTTTGTCTTCAATCGGCTTCAAATCCAAAAATACTGAACGATGGATCTGACGTAACCGCTCTGATAAGGAGGTACCTAGAGATGCAGTCTAGAGAGGTTGTACATAGTGGATCTGGCGAGCNACCTCTACGAAGCCCATTTTAGGATAAAAGGTAGTACCGACCGGATTTTGTGCCAAGGTCTCAATCTTCGCCATCACCATACCTTCTGCCTTGAAATAATCTAAAGCCACTTGGATCAATTGCTGGCCTAACCCTTTTTGCTGGAAATCGGGTAGGACAGCTAAGTTAGGAATTTGCCCAATTTTTGTGATGGCATCAATCCGGCCTGTAATGTAGCCGACAACTTTGTCTTCAATCTCGGCTACAAAGATACCGTTGGGGTTAGCTTCCGCATCAGCGTCGATGTGAAGTGCCTTGCGAGTTTTCCAATCTCCCCCACCAACAATGCCAAAGTGATCTTCAATGTTTTTATCTACGGAAACATNTTCAAAGCAAATCACNGTGATCTGACGAAGGGTTTCAAGATCGGTTGGNCAGTATCTTCTAATCATCTGTGNATGCTCCTAAGANAAATCATTTTGTTGGTTTGGTTCGCACCTNCTTNAAATTNAAAATTNGTCGCTTCAAACGGTAACGTGTACCATCTCCCAGAGATACCTCCCAAATATCTAGTAACACATCATATTATTNTNTGGTTNTCNANGGAAGAGNAAGATTCAATTAGNANCNTCGTAGTTCTNCNCCCTAATTAATTGTTGTCGCATTGTCGCAGNATGTATNNTCTTNATGCAAACTNAGGTAAAAAGAGGCTAAATCNAGACCCCACTAAAGAGTNCCNNAACTAATTNTAAAGTCTATTTTGATGTTTTGGTAGCNTGNAGGGTTCNCNNCTANAAANTACCTTTGGTCGATAGGACGCCACTGGCCCGCTGGTCGATAGAGGTNGCCAAATCGAGCGCCNTACCAACGGCTTTGAAAATNCCCTCGATGATATGATGCTGATTTTTGCCGTAGGGNGCATTGATATGGAGNGTAGTGCCGCTGGCGTTGACNAAACCGTGAAAGAANTCTTCGGNCAGCTCGACATCGAAGGTTCCCACTTTGCCGCNACTCAACNCCACCTCGTAATGCAGATANGGNCGTCCGCACAGATCCAGATCGACCTGAGCNANNGCTTCATACATGGGNACATTAAAACTGCCGAAGCGCCGCATNCCTGATTTATCACCAACTGCTTGCTGAAAAGCNGATCCCAGGCAGATGCCGACATCTTCAACCGTGTGGTGGTCGTCGATNTGCAGATCGCCAACCGCCTTCACCTCCAGATCGAAAAACCCATGTTTGGCGAACAACTCCAGCATGTGATCTAAAAAACCGACACCGGTCTGGATCTCTGACTTTCCACTGCCGTCAAGGACAAGGGTGAGATTGATGCGTGTTTCGTTGGTGTTTCTCTCGATGGTAGCAGTTCGTGACAAGGTGTTGTTCCTCTTTTTTNCAATTTCGATTTTCNTCGATTTTAATGCCGGCGCAACTATCTCAATGAGTTAGAGTGTAGCACACGGCTGAAATGAGAATCAAGATAGGGCGGATAGGTCCGGTGAACTAGAGGAGCCGGATCTCGAGTGGAGAGTCGAAAATTGAGCCCTATTCACTTTTCATTCTCCATTTTCAATTCTCCACTCTCCAAGCGTGCGTCCGCCTTCTATTCTAACTCTACTTTTCATCCTCCAGTCCGATTATGCTATAGTATTAAACTCGTTACATCTGTGAAGCCGGAGTCAGCCCAAAAATCTGATCAGGACTCGATGCCTGCAGAGAGAATAGAATGAAAGTTGTGTTAGCTGAAAAACCGTCAGTGGCCCGTGATATTGCCCGAGTGATCGAAGCCAAAACCAGGCATGACGGATACTTCGAAGGAAATGGATACCAGGTGACCTGGTCGTTCGGTCATCTGTTCTCTCTGCAGGAACCGGCCGCTTACGACTCGAACCTCAAACGTTGGTCGCTTAGTACCTTACCGATTATTCCCGACCAGTTCCAACTCACCCTCATCCAGAACGACGGNGTAGCCAAGCAATTTAACACCATCAAAAAATTACTGCGCCAAGCGAAAGATATTATCTGTGCTACCGATGCTGGACGAGAAGGCGAACTAATCTTTCGCTATATCTACCAGATGGCCGGTTGTGAAGGGCGGNCCTTTCAGCGNCTCTGGCTNAGTTCGCTAACCGAGGAAGCGATTCGCAGNGCCTTTCAAAACCTGNGGTCNGGTCGTCAGTACGATCCCTTGTTTGCCGCNGCCANGTGTCGTCACCAGTCGGACTGGATCGTCGGTCTAAACGGNACGCGNAACTTCACTGTCCGTTACGGTGGANCAGAGCGGATACTGTGGAGCGTGGGTCGTGTACAGACCCCGGTNCTAGCCATAATCGTCAATCGGGACGACCAGATCCGNAACTTTCAACCAGAGCCNTTTTGGGAGTTGATGACCACNTANCGAAAGGTGACCTTCAAGTANAAAGGGAATCGNTTTAGTAAGGAGGAAGANGCACAGANGCTAAANGGNCAGGCGGAGGGACATCNNTTCAANGTATTGAAGGTGAACGGCAAGCGACAGTCGCTAAATCCNCCTCTCCTCTATGATCTNACCAGCCTGCAGCGGGACATGAACCAGCGATANGGGTTTTCAGCNNCCCAAACTCTGGAGTTAGCGCAATCCCTTTATGAGAATAAACTCCTGACCTANCCTCGAACCGACTCTCAGTATCTAAGCAACGACATGAAAAGCGATACCGCTGAAGCATTACGGAAACTGAAACCGCTCAAGGAGAAGGAGATCTCAGCTCTCGATCTCAATAAACTCGGATTTAACGCCCGCATTGTCAATGACAAGAAGGTAACCGACCACCATGCCATCATTCCGACCGGACGCCTACCTAAAGGAATTTCACCCCAGGCAGCTAAAGTGTTTGAAGCGGTACTGATTCGGACTGTCGCTGTCTTTTATCCCAAGTGTATCAAAGAGATTACCACTGTGGAAGGGGAGGCCAACCGGGTAAAATTTCAAGCCAAAGGAACACGAGTAGTGTCGCCGGGCTGGACCGTCCTCTATCCACAACCGCAATCGAAAAAGGAAGAGGATCAACCTCTACCGGAGTTCGTGCCTGACGAAACCGGACCACATACTCCATTCGTCCGTGCTGGTAAAACAACCCCTCCACGACACTATACCGAAAATTCATTGTTGGCAGCCATGGAAACAGCAGGCAGGATGGTAGAAGACGAGCAACTGAGGGAGGCGCTGAAGGAGCGCGGCATCGGTACTCCGGCCACACGTGGTGAAATTATAGAGACCCTGTTGAAACGCGGCTATATCGCACGGGATCAGAAACGGGTTACGGCAACTAATCTGGGCCGATACCTCATCGCACTTATCAAGAATCCCAATTTGAAGTCGCCAGACTTAACGGGTGAGTGGGAAGGAAAGCTAAAAGCTATCGAACGGGGTGAATATGACGCCGGACAGTTTATGCGTGAGGTGATCGGTTTTACACAACAGTTGATTGAAAATAGCAATTTGCGTGATATTGACCCCGAAAGTTCAAGTCCTTGCCCCCGATGTGGGGGAGCGGTGATTCGGGGGAAAAAAGGGTATGGATGCGCCAACTGGCGAGATGGATGTCAGTTCGTGCTTTGGGAAACCTACAAAGAGATTCGACTTTCCGAACGACAGATTCAAGTCCTACTGCAACACGGGGTGTTACTGAAACCGTGGGTTGATCGGCAGCAGAATGAATTCATCCTCTACCTATCGACTGACGGGCACCTGATGGAACTGCCCGTGCCTAAAAAGGAATCACAGGGCTATGGTAACTACAAAGGGAAGAAGAAGCGTCGATCTAGTTCTAGCGCCCAGCAGAAAAAGGGTGATTCACAAGGCACTGCCGCGCCTAAGGCTGTAGGCAATCTCGTTGGNACCTGCCCTCACTGCCAGCAGTCGGTGTTGGCTTACGATGAGGTTTACCGTTGCCGTCAGTGTAAGTTGAAAGTGCCAAGAGTGATTGCTGGCAAGAAGATCAACCAGCGGTCGGTCAAGACATTGTTGGAGAAGGGAGAGACCTCGGTTCTAAAAAGGTTCGAGTCAAAGGAGGGACGTCCGTTTGATGCCCGACTGAAATTGACGGAGAGCGGTATCCGCCTGATTCGCCAGTAAATATCGTTGCGTCAAGGGGTTTAATCCCATCNCAGNCCCCTNCCTGNCNAAAGNAGGGAGTGAAAAGNGAGTCTTCCCCCTTACTGAAATCCACCCCATTTTTCAAAAGAAGAGAGTTGTAGGTGATGGTCAAACCTTCGCANATTTTTGCTTGACTCAACGACATGAGTCCGTCGGTAAGGCCAGCTAAATAACCTAGCCTTGTTGTAAAATTTCGTCGAAATTGTCTTCTCACACGTCTTAGAAATTACCCTATCAGCTTAAGTTGACACCTATGGATTCAACTCCAATTCGACAGCTTCATTTCTAGACCTTAGGATGTCAGGCCATACAACTGTTGTCATTTGAAGGCAATACCATAGAATTACTCCAGTCTGCNGATAAATCTCCGACCCGATTATCAGGGAAATGATAAATCTAGAATGGTATAATGTCACTTAGTCTAACAAGGTGGGAGATCCTTTCGACTGATCCCACTTTGTTGCTACAGGTGCACTTATTGGAGGTTTTTTGATGATTGGAATTGCAAAATTGAGCATGGCACATGTCCATGCTAAAGGTTACGCTAACCAGATTCGGGATAACGCAGAAACCGAATTGGTCGCGATTTGGGATGAGGAAGAATACGGTGGGAAACAGGCAGCAGANGAGTACGGCGTTCCTTACTCCGAACACCTAGACCAGGTTTTGAGCCGAGACGATGTCGATGCGGTGGTGGTCGATGCCATTACCTCTGACCACCCTGAGGTAATGGTCGCCGCAGCAGAAGCCGGTAAACATATTTTCACCGAGAAAGCCTTGGCAATCGACGTTGACGGTTGTGACCAGATTATTGAATCTGTTGAAAAAGCAGGCGTTAAGTTTATGATCTCCATGCCCCAACGGTGTGACGAAGGGATTCAACTGGTCAAGAAGGCAATCGACGATGGGTTATTGGGTGATATCACGTTTGGACGTTTTCGAATCGCGCACAGTGCTGCACTCGACAAGTGGTTCAGTGGCCCTAGTGCTTGGTTCGCTGATGCTGAACGATCAGGTGGTGGCGCTTTGTTTGATTTGGGGTGTCATCCTGTTTATCGAATGCGCTGGTTATTAGGGGCACCCAAACGATCAATGTCGCTAATGAATAACTTTACCGAAAATTATCCTATCGACGACAATAGTATTTCGATTGTCGAGTTTGAGAACAGGGCCCTGGGTATTGTCGACTGTTCCTGGGTTCAGCGATCTGGGCCCAACATGACAGAGATCTATGGTACCGAAGGCTCAATCGCCATTGGACATGGTGAACTTCATTTCGAAAGCCGGAAACTAGATGACCAACAAAAAGAAGNNTATCTGGCTAATCGTCCTCCGGNGCTACCNTCACCAATGCANCAGTGGATTAACGCNATTCTGNGNGANNAACCGATGTCGATNACCATNCAGGATGGNCGNGAGTTGACNGANTTGATGCAAGCCTTCTACATGTCTGACCAACAGGGAAAGGCGATTGATTTTCCCCTATAGAAACTACTTCTACACTAGGATGNCCGCGGNATGAGCAAGTATCGGAAATTACGAAGACAAGCTATTTCTGGCTGAATTTGTATGATCTCGTCCCGCGGCACTCGAGTCGATCCAACCTGAAGCCCTATGTGAATCGAGGTTAGAAGGATTCNNATNGGCTTAATGTTAGGTTGCCGAACTGATCGACCTTAGCCTTAAAATCGGGGGGGACCACGGTTGTCGCACTCANCTCGAAAATAATCGCCGGTGAGGCAATAACGGCTCCAACCGATAGATCTTGGCGGTGATAAAGATTCGTCAACCAGGGCTCTCCGAAAACAACTTCCTTTTGCTCGAACGGTTGTGCTGAGATGTCCAATGCAGCATCTATTTTTTCCGAAGTTGAGGCAAACTTCGGTTTTTCGACACGGCCAATTGCTCTTAAGCGTAAATTAACCACTTCCACCGGATAGTCGGTTCGAGAATGGCCAAACCTTTTAGCGTGTGCCTGATGAAAATGGGTTTCAAACTGTTCGTCGAAGGGAACATTCAATTCGTATGACTGACCTGAATAACGCAGATCTAGTGTCAGTTGATACCCTGTTAACTCTGGCTTAAATCCCTCGTTTCCGAGTTCAGTTTCTGCTTTCTGTCTAAGGTTTCTGAATCGGTTCGTCAGTCGAGTATAGAGATGTTCGTTTGCTTGCCACAAAACGGTTTGCGAATAGTCCTTAACCACGTCGGCCAACAACATACCCATGGCCGATAAGAGGCCACCGTGCGGTGGAATAATGACGGTGGGAATGGATAGGCTTTGAGCTAGTTCGCATGCATGCAGACCACCAGCACCACCAAAAGAAATCAGCACGAATTCACGAGGGTCGTAGCCCCGCTCAATCGACACTACCCGGATAGCTCGTGCCATGGTGGCGTTAGCAACTCGTAAGATTCCTTCTGCCGTTTCGAGTGGAGACTTTCCGACTTCAGCTGATAACTGACGAATCACCCTGGTAGATCGCTCTGGTTGGAGCGGCATTTTCCCGCCCAGAAAATATCGAGGGTCAATCCGTCCCAGAAACAGGTTGGCATCGGTGACTGTCGGTAGATCGCCGGTGCCATAACAAGCGGGACCGGGATTAGCCCCGGCACTTCCTGGCCCAACCCGTAGGGCACCGCCGAGATCGACCTGAGCAATGGATCCACCTCCTGCCCCCACTGTGTGAATGTCGATCATGGGAATTTGGATCGGAATTCCACCGATTTGACTCTCAGTGGTCAAGGAAATCTCTCGGTCGCATAAACTCACATCGGTTGAAGTACCTCCCATGTCGAAGGTAATCAGTTGTTCGTATTTTGCGGTTTTCCCAATTGCGTAAGCACCGATGACGCCGCCTGCGGGGCCGGATAAAGCGGTTCGAATTGGCACTCGACTGGCAGTCTCGACCGAGATGCTTCCGCCGTTAGATTGCATAATCCGCAACCTTGGTTTAGAGGCTAACGATTGATTGAGGCGGACAGCTAGATTCGTATGCAGAAAGTGAAGGTATTTTTGAACTTTCGGTTGAACATAAGCATTAGCTACCGTGGTACTAAAGCGTTCAAACTCGCGATATTCCGGCAAGATCTGGTGGGAAGTCGAAATTGGCACAGACCTGTTCACTGCTCTCTCCATTAATGCTTCGACTACCATTTGCTCGTGTTTGGGATTGATATAGGAAAAAAGAAAGCAAACGGCAATAGATTCAATCGACGGAAGTTGGTCGACCAACTGGTCTAGTTCGGTCGGATCAAGCGGAACCTGAACTTCTCCCGTATGAAGAATTCGCTCTCTAATCCCGTAACGTCTGGACTTATCCACTAACGGGACAGGCTGAACCAGATTGAAATTGTAGAGTTCGGCCCGGTTTTGCCGACCAATCTGCAGTAGATCCTCAAAATTTTTCGTCGTCAGAAGTGCGACTTCAGCACCATTTCGTTCTAGCAAGGTATTGGTTGCCACGGTCGATCCGTGAGTCACGGTCAAATGGACCTTAGCAACTAGCGAAGCAGAGCCCATCGTCTCAATTTGCGATACGATCTCTTCCAACCCTTGTAAAACGGCTTCTGCTGGGTTGGAGGGGGTAGAGAGCAGTTTATGGGTATAGATCCGGCTGCCGATCAACAGCACAAAATCGGTGAACGTACCACCTGTATCGACCCCAATCGAAATCCAGTCAGAAGTTTGTTGATTTGTCATTCAGTCGGTTTTACTCGTCAGAAAGGGATTCTAACTGTGCGATAAAGAAAATGTCAAAATATAATCTGGGCTCACATAGTGCCTCGGTGTCCCCTGCTTTTGAGGTAATGGATTAGCTGAAATAGGGGCTGCACTGACAATTCACCGATCGGTTGGAGCGGCTTATTAGTTGCGGACCTCGGATCAGGAATGGAATCAACTGACAGTCGTTGGATAAGTAGAGGAAGGTATAACGTATAGTAACCATTGCAGTTGCCCCTCGTACCGGCCAAACGGTAGGAAAAAGTTACCTACCCTTAACCTGCCAATTCAATTCTATTCTGCCACGCACAACAAATCTGATGGTCGGCGACTTGCGTCACTACTACCTTGAAATCCTGAGTGGCTTAGTAAAGTCGCTGATCTCGTCGAAGCGCACTTGCCCCGGCGGTGTTGCTTTCAACAGGGAAGCGGGTAAATCTATCTTTTCACCCCGAAATTCCACCGCTGGGAAGGTTGTCTTACTGAGCTTTTTACCTGTAGCTGCAAAAAACGGAAATAGATCTTCACCAACAGCAATTGATAGATCTTCTATCGATTCGTCCCAACTCAGCTTTCGGTCCGGATCGTCTGTCCAACGCTGTGACTGAACCCAACGCCAGCGAGGATACCAGGTTGGCCCATAATGATCATCTAGCTTCTGCCACACATACCAGATCATTAATCGATCCCAACCCTCTCGCCAATTTTGGAGATTTTCGGCTTTAAAAATCTTTTCTGGACTTGTTTCGGTTGACGTATAATCAGACAGAAACACCTGGTCGCATTGCCGATTTGGTCCGGCAACGACGTCGTATTTAGCGACGATTTTACCCTGCAACCAACCTGCATGTTCCTCTCCTTGATTTCCACCAAACGGGTGGTCAGCGATCAATTCACCGGGGCCAGACATAGTATGCGCCTGCTCGTGGGCGAAAATGCTACGCATTCCTTCTGGACTGGTCGAGATGGTACCTGTCTCTTTCGGTAAATAAGCGTTGATGGCCCATCCACCTCCACCACCACTACAAACTACCAGATACATCGGTTCTTCCGGTTTTGGCGACGGCACCCATCGATAGAGATCGTTTGTAATGTCCATAAAGTCTTGTCGGACGGTAGACAGGATTTCCGGCGTTTGGTTTTTGCTGTAGTAACAGACAATACCATCTAACATGAGTTCAGAATCCTGGTATATGCCACCACCGCCGTACATCGGTGTCGGCAGTCGAGGTTCACCACCNGCCGGAGAAGATCCTGCCGCAGCCCACTTAACTGCTTCGGCTAGTAAGTCTANTTTCTGTTCAANNCCATTCGGATCTTTCTCCTCAAAACGGTATAGATCTGGAGCCGAAAAGAGGACGATTCTCCCTTTTCCGCAGGAGCGACGCGCGTAAATCGGTTGATCCTCTTCGCTTTTCAGCACCGTTTCCCAATTGTCATCAACTCGGATCAGTGGCCAATTGCTTCCGTTATAAGGTGTTCTCTCCGGTAAAAATTCAGCACCGTATTCAGACAACAGCAGGTTGAGAGACCATGAGGCATCCGGTCTAGAACTATGCCAATTACCAGAAATAATAAGTCCTCCTCCACGATTCAAGTAGTCTTTCAGCGCGTCCCGTTCTTCAGGCATATAACCAGGGTTTCCAACTGCTCCTTCACTAAGGACAACGTTCCATTTTGGTGTTGGCCACCACGCGAAAGGATGCTTCTTTGGTGCCACGGCAATTCTGATTCGAGCGGGAGATCCAGGCGTCAACTGCGTATCGAGGGTGGCATGACTGCCTGCACTCCGAATTCCGCGTCGATGCAACTGCTCACCCAATCGCCAAAGCAAAAAGAAGTCACATTTATGCGACATGTCCACCAGCAGGTTGATACCTGTGTCGTTGGAAACCGTAATTGGATCCAGCGGATATTGTTTTGCAACCTCTATCGGCAGTGTTTTCCCTGCCTTCCACCACTGCTCTATTTTTTCAGCCGTAAACTGCATATAATCTTCTCCATTCCTAACTGGTAAAACCGTATTGAATAAATATTAAAGAGATTGCTCAGGGTAGCATGCCCAATACATTTGCATAATCAATAGCCGATTCGGTTCGGCCTTTGGTTAGCGTTCTCTTGTCACCTTTTTGCTGTTGGCAAATACCCAGCGTCCATCGCAACTTACGTTTAAGTTTGAAAGCATTAACCAAGTAGCGACATCGGCCTTTCAACACTTCCATTTAGCTGATAGTAAGCCGAGAGGGCAAGGGCTGAGATTCACATCTCGATCGAGCGTGAGATGACTACCGACTGTCGCCTGAATTGGCCCTGTAAGTAACTGCATATAAGGCGATCAGGACAACATTGATAGCAGATAAGTCGCCTGGCGACAGCGGGGATCTGTCAACTGCACGAACTAATCTTGAATCCTGGTTGACTTTGTCTTGGACACGACATGATACTCTTGGGCTTGAACAATTTCTCTAACTTTCGCTGCTCTTCTGCAAACCATGGAAATCGAAATTGTCTAAGGCCAAATTACCCCAGATGGCGTAATTGCCCCAAGTCTGAGGTCAGCCAATTTAGCGGGAACAGAAAATTACCATCCCACTTATTATAACAAAAAAGTCGGGCTAGGTGGACTCTTGGTGGATCAGGAGTTGGCAGATAGAACTGTAGTCATTGCCATTGTTGATCATTCAAATCAGTGTTATAATTCTTCGATTCCAAGTTTGGCTCCGGCTTTATTTCATCCATCAGCCTCACCTGGAGCACCTCATTATTTTAACCTCTTCCTTTTCCCAAACAGGTTCTCAATGAGAAGTTTAGTTGGTCTTTAAATCGAATTATTATGGAGTCAAAATACATATTGGCTATCGCCATTGCTACTACAAACCCAAACTTTTAGTAAGAGTGCTGTAGCTGTTGTACCCGCACTATCAAAAACAATGTAGTGCCTAGGATCAGTTTTTCACAAATCGCAAGTACGAGATTCAACTTATTTGATAGATCAACCCAATTTAACTGAAGAGACCATAATGATATTTCCGATTACAACGACTAACCTTTTTGCTAAAGGTAAGTCCAAACCTGAACTTCGAGGTAGAATTGCAGGGTTAATGTGTAACAGGGAAACGACGACTGTAGTGATAGAGGAATTCACTAAATAGGGGGAACAGGATGGAAATCACACCTAAATCGATGATGTCAGGCACTAGGCCAAACATTTTATTTATTTTGGCCGACGATCTCTCTTACCGAGATTTGAGTTGCTTTGGGCAAGTCCAATTTGAAACCCCGAATTTAGATCGGCTTTGTCGGACCGGGTTGCGATTTGACAACGCCTACTGTGGCTCGCCTGAGTGCGCTCCTTCCCGTGGTAGTTTGATGACCGGATTACACATGGGCCACTGCCGAATCCGGAAAAACAGCTCCGCACGGGGACAAGACCACCTGTTGGCTTCTGATCTCACTATAGCTGAAGTGCTGAAAAAGGCAGGTTATGCTACGGGCATGGTCGGTAAGTGGGGCATTGGTTTACCGAACACTGAAGGAACGCCTGATAAAAAGGGCTTCGATTTAGCATTCGGTTTTTACGACCAAGGGCGGGCACACACCTATTACCCTCACTACCTTTATCACAACAGCGAGCCGATACCAATTCCCGAAAACTATGGCTTTGATATGGAAGCCACTTATCGACATACTCACGCACCAGCAGGCTTGCACATCTACGATGATGAGGGGCAACTCATACCACATGGGGTTGCTGATCCAAAACGGGTCAAAAATTCAGAAAATCTCTGCTACCAAAGGGCAATCGACTTCATCGACCAACACCATCAACAGCCATTTTTTCTTTACTATGCGACCCAACTACCGCATGGCCCTTGCATTACGCCAAATCTGGGCCAGTTCAAAGATCGGCCTTGGTCACAGAAACACAAAGAGTGGGCGGGCATGATCACTCATCTGGATCGGCATGTTGGCGGGTTGCTGGATCGGCTATGCCAATACGAGATTCTTGACAATACACTGATTATTTTCGCTAGCGATAACGGCTACGCTCACTGGGGATATATGGGGCGACAGAGATATGCTGACGATCCTCTGTTTCGCAACAAAGGACCGTGGCGAGGCGGAAAATTCATCGCACGGGAAGGTGGAGTACGAGTCCCAATGTTTGCCCACTGGTCTGGGCGAATATCAGCCGGCGTCTCTTACCACACCGTGACGCTATACGATTTTTTTGATACTGCTTGCGATCTGGCAGGCGTACAAAATCCACTGACAACGGATGGTGTCAGCTTTGTACCAACTCTCGAAAACCGAGAGACCGAACAGCAGAAACACAACCACCTGTATTGGGAAAACGGCGGCCATGCCACCCATGCCCAAGCGGTTTGTCTTGACCAATGGTTTGCTTACCGCCAGCATCCAAACCAACCGGTCCAACTCTGGGATACGGAAAACGACGTCGATGGCGAACACGAGGTGGCGACAGAATATTCTGATGTAGTTCAACAAGTCTTAGATATTTTTGAACTAGAACACCAAGACAGTCAATGGTATTTAAATCCGGGGGAATCGGAAGAAAGTTTTCAATCCAAGTTACAAAGGGCGACAGAATTAGGCGAACTGCAGGGAGGCGTTCGCGCCAACACCGAATATCGAGGTGAGACCAAGTCAATGGAGAAAAATGAGGTGGCTGTGGATTTAGCTATATCCTGACTAGAAACGATGAGCCCGTAATAATCTCGATCTAGCTGTTGACAGCAACAATGTAAGTGCAATCCCACCAAAACCAAAACATACCTGAATGCGTGAGGATGAGGCAATCCGCAGAAGGGTTTTATCCAGTACTATAAATCGAAACCGTCCTGACGGTACGTTAAACCAAGTGATAAAAAACCAAGCGATAAAGAATATACTTTCCACTCTCCTTGGTTATCCTACCTACGATCGACGATTGGCAGTCTCAGACCGGTCATGTGTTTTAGCAACAGTGAATCCTGCCCCAACCGGAAAAATCGTGATTAGTAGCCCTGGGTTCAAAGGTAGCAGGGATGGCTATCAGAATAAATACAGAAAGGTCGCACGGTGGATACAGCAGTTACATATTGCCGCTTTTATTCGGTACGAAATCGTTTGGCTAACAGATAACATGATGGATAGCTACGAGAATGAGATCTGCCAAGCCCTACGTGTAGTAATCGATTATGCATTAGCTGAGGCAGCAGAAATCTGTCAAACGTCAGATCCTGAGATTTATCTAGCCGGATTTTCGGCAGGTGCTTCGGCTTCAGCCGTCGTCTCGCCCGAGTACAATCAGGTTAAGAAGCTCTTGCTGATTGCCCCCACCATAGATGCGGGCAGAGAAAAACTGCAACAGGCATTACCTACCTATCAGGGAGATCTATATATTACAGTTGGCGATCTAGACTATATTTCGGAAATGACGCCAGAGATGATGATACAGCTATCTACATCTGCCCAGAAAATTAGGTTGGTGGAAGTCGAGAATTGCGACCACCAATGGACGGGTAAAACAAACGGACGGATTCTCTCAAAATCCTTCATTTGGGCCTTCAACAACGATGAGACCTATCCTTGTCCAGAAGGCGGTGTTGAGCTTTACTAGGCATATGCCATGATTTACTTTTATAACAAAGGAGGTCACTATCCACTTGGTGTTCTGAGGTCGTATCCTGGTGTCAGTTCTTGGGTTGGATTAGAAGCAAAATTGATACCCTTGATATGACGTTGCTGGCAGTGATCCCAGTGCCAACAGACAATCTCGTTTTCTCATCGGTGTCAGGCTGGTTCTCAATGGTATCATCAAAATGAGAATTCCTTGTTGGGACTGAATCCGGCGCAGCAATGGTTTAACCTTGGCCCAAAGGTCAGCCTCGGTTTGCTGGCGGCAGGCCAGCAAACGTGTCACTTGATCGCGGTTAACGGNACCTTCAGTCAAACGCGACAACCCCGTGGCCATGGTTTGACNGAAACGATACCTTGNGGATGAACGTCAANTATGGNCTAGCGGGTAATCTCACGCTGGATGTGACGATAAACCCTGACTTTGGCCAGGTCGAATTCGATCCGGCACGGGTCAATCTGAGCGCCGCCCCTTCTTCGTCGAGGGACTAATATCTTCGACTTCTTTCATTCGCGGGCTTTGTTCGCCTCAGGGGCACGCGAAGTCACGAGGCGGCTACGTGGCCCCCCGGACGTGACGACTATTCAAACCGCCGAAAAACTGTCTGGCAAAACCGGATCAGGATGGACCATTGGCCTCCTGCAGGCCACCACCACCGAAGAAACAGCTAACGTGATCATTGGCGACGGCACCGAACGTCACGAAACCATTGAACGGATGGCGCAATATAATATGGCCCGGCTGCATCTGCACTCCAACACCTTGGCGGGTGGATTCGATTTCCGACATCGTTTCTGGAATGAAAACTTTCAACTAAGTGGTTATTTTCTGGCATCCCGCATGTTAGGCTCCCAGGACGCCATCGCCCGGATGCCGACCATGTAACTTTCGATCCTACGCGCACATCGCTGGAGGACTTGAGTGCCTCCGCCCACTTCTCCAAAATCGGCGGCAGTTTCTAGCGTTACTACGTTAAGTTCCGAAAGCGAAAACTGGAGTGCGAAACCAATGATATCGGCTTCATGAGCCGTATCGATTTTCTGGTGAGTTGGGTGGGAATCGACTATGACGACTCTTTGCCGGCCCGGCGGTCTCGTCGTTTGGACGTGCGTTGGCACAACTGGCGTTGGCAACCCTTGGGCCTAGAACGGGTCAGTGTGGGCATCCGCTTCTCTATCAAGGCTTACCTTTCTCCAACTACTGGAACATCCAGACCGTCACGAGCTATGTTCTCGGCTCGCTGAGCAGGGCAGGGTACCAGCCATCCAAACCAAGGATTCGATCGGACTAAATGTGGGTTTTGCCAGCGATAGGCGCAAGAAAATACAACTCAAGATGAAACTCGACACCAACTATCGGCCGGAAATCGATTCCTGGCCACTCAACCTTTCGCTCAACCTAAACTGGCGTCCTGCTGGCCGGGCCCGAGCGAGTGTGAGTCATTCTACAACGAGAGCAATAAGTAGTGGGTGATGCGGATCAGTGTGGAGAATGAGCACTATATCTTTGACCACATCGCACGGCAGACCGTTGGCCTGACTGGACGGTTCGACTTCGCCTTCACACTGAACCTATCACTACAGTTCTATGCTCAGCCCTTCATATCAGCGGGTCGCTACAACCATTTGAAGCAGGTCGTTGACCCGGTAGCTGGCGACTACACCAACCATTTTCATCTTCTAGGCTATCAGGTCGCCAAAGGCGGTTTTTTGGCCGATGTTAATGACGATGGGAAACCGGTGTTTATCTCCGATCCGGACTTCAACTTCAAGCAGTTTCGCACCAACACAGTACCGCGTTGGGAATATCGACCGGGTTCTACCCTCTTCACGGTGTGGTCCAGGGGCCTCAAAACGCTGATCCGTCAGGCCAGTCCGATTTCACCCATGATGTGGGGAAACTTTTGATACCTCGTCTGACAACATGCTCATGGTCAAGCTCAGCCACTGGCTGAATCCGTATGAAGTGCTGGGCGAATAAAGACCCCACTATGGAGGCCCTTTTGTTCCGACCTTTCGACATGTTGTAACCAAGGCTTGAAGGGGCACCTTGTAGCTTGACGACCGCAATAATGATTTCGATATATTGATCCGAGATACTCCTGTTGGGTTGTTACAGCCAGTGG